>JBAQUE010000015.1:0-5614 GCA_049297315.1 Rugosibacter sp. | reverse complement strand
GGCATCCTGTGCGCCTTGATCGCATTCAAGTTGCTTATCGTCGGCGGATTTTCGCGCCTGTTTGGCAGCTTGCCGGGCACGGCGCTGCGCAGCGCGCTGTGGCTGTGCGCGGGCGGCGAATTCGGCTTTGTCGTGCTGGCGCGCAGTGATGAAGTTGGCCTGCTGGCGCCGCATCAGTCGCAGCCGGTGCTTGCTGCGCTGGTGCTCTCGCTGCTGCTGGCGCCGCTGATCGTGCACTATGCCGACCGGCTGGTGTTGCGTTTCGTCGCATCGGAATGGCTGATGCGTTCGATGCAGCTCACGCAGATCGCCGCGCAGTCGCTGAATGCCGAAAAGCACGCCATTCTCTGCGGCTATGGGCGCACCGGCCAGCATCTGGCGCGCTTTCTGGAAGCGGAGGGAATTTCATTCATGGCGCTGGATCCGGACCCCGAACGGGTGCGCGCATCGGTGGCGGCGGGCGAAGCGGTTGCCTGGGGCGATGGCACACGCAAGGAAATGCTGCTTGCCGCAGGCCTCGCGCGCGCCAGCGTGGTGATCATCACCTTTGCCGATGTTGCGGCAGCGCTGCGCGTGATTCATCGCGTGCGCGAACTGCGCCCGGATGTGCCGATTGTCTCGCGTGCGCGCAACGAGGAAGATCTGGAAAAGCTCTACGCCGCCGGCGCCGCCGAAGTGGTGCCCGAAGCGCTGGAATCCAGCGTGATGCTGGCCACGCATGCGCTGGCCTTGTCGGGTATTCCGATGCACAAGGTGATCAAGCGCCTGCGTGAAATGCGCGAGCAGCATTACGCGTTATTGCGCGGCTTTTTTCATGGGGCGACCGATGCCGGCCAGCATCTGGCGGATGCCGACCAGCCACGCCTGCATGCGGTGACGCTGACGCCTGGCGCGTGGGCGATTGGCCGCCGCGTCGGCGACCTCGACCTGGCAAAAGTCGGCGCTGGCGTGACGGCGATACGCCGCCGTTCGCAGCGCGGCTTGAAGCCGATGCCCGATCTGGCGTTGATCGAAGGCGATGTGGTGGTTCTGCTCGGTGCGATTGCTGCCGTCACGGCGGGTGAGGGCGTGCTGTTGCGCGGGAAATAAAAAAGCCCGCACTGTTAGCAGTGCGGGCTTTTTTGCCTTGGTTTAATTTACAGTGCCATGCACACCGTGTACGGGGCAGCATCATCAATAGCCGTCGTGCATCCCGCAGGGGTACCCGCCACCGGACATTGCGCCGCTAGCCCACGCGCTGCTTCTGACGTTACAGAAGGAACAGCTCGAACCGAGCCTGTAAATGTGTTGCCATCATCCAAGGTGGTGTCGAGTTGCTTTGCAAATTTTCCGAGAATGCCTTTCGAGCAAACAATGTAAGTACCAGACAGCCCCGTGATGTATTGTTTCGTCGGGTCTGTGGAACCAGCCTCGATTCCAAGCATCCCACCATCCGCATTCTTCGGCAGATCAGCATCGGAAGCGATTACAGTAGGCCCCGCCGCAAGATTTGCCCGACGAACATGTTCCCAAAAGGCAACGGTTTCGCTGGACGTCAGCAATGAGGCGCCATCCCACCAATTCCCGTTCAAAACTCCATTCCCGGAGGTAGTGGGAATTTGGGTAGCGCCAGTGCCAAGATGGGCGACGGCGTTGGCATCGTCCCCCGGCAAGGCCCTGAACTTATCCTGATAGCCGTAGATGAATAACGGAATATTCCTGAAGTCTGTGGCGAAGTTTTTCACTTTCGCGCTGTTGATCAGTTCCTGCCCCTTGAGTACGCCGCCGAGCAGCAGGCCGATGATGACCAGCACGATGGCGATTTCGACCAGGGTGAAACCGGATTGTTTGTTACGCATTGTGTTCCCCTAAAAAGTTTGCATCTTGCAGAATATACATAGTGCATGAAGCATGCCACGCATATTACTATATCAATAATTCAATCAGTTATGGTTTGTTTGGCGATTTCTTTTGATTGTTTTTCATGTAACTGTCAATTCTTCGACATTATTGTCAAATATTCGATACTTGCATTATCGATATGGTCATTTGACACGCATCCCCGGTTGCGCGCCACTGTCAGGCGAGAGCAGGAACAGCCCGGGCGATTGGCCATCGGTGTCTGATGCGGCCAGCACCATGCCTTCGGAGAGGCCGAATTTCATCTTGCGCGGGGCGAGGTTGGCGACCATCACGGTGAGCCGGCCGATGAGCTGCGCCGGGTCGTAGGCGGATTTGATGCCGGCGAAGACCTGCCGCGTTTCGCCGCCCAGGTCCAGTGTCAGGCGGATCAGCTTGTCGGCGCCTTCCACGTGCTGCGCGTCGCTGATGCGCGCGATGCGCAGGTCGATCTTGTTGAAATCATCCATGCCTATGGTCGGTGCGAATTCGATGGCTGCCTTTGCCGATGGCTCGGTGACGGCAGCCGGTTGTCCGGTGGCGGTCAGCGTTTCGCGGTTGGCCTCGACCAGCGCGGCGATCTGCTTCGGGTCGATGCGCTGCATCAGGTGTTCATAGGCGTTGACGCGGTGCGCGGGCGGCAGCAGGTGTCCGGCATCGGCCCAGACCAGTGGCGTGATGTTGAGGAATTCTTCGGCGCGCTGGGCCAGCTTGGGCAGCACGGGTTTGAGATAAATGGTCAGCAGGCGGAAGGCGTTGATCAGCACGGTGCATACATAGTGCAGTTGTTCCGTGTGCTCTTGGGACTTGGCGAGTTGCCAGGGCTGATGCTTGTCTACATACTGATTGACCTGGTCGGCCAGCGCCATGATGCGGCGCAGGGCGCGGGCGTAATCGCGGGATGCGTAATGTGCGGCAATCTCGTCGGCGGCTTCGGCAATGCCGGGCAGGTCGGCGTAGAACTCCTTGATGTAGTGCGAATGCAGCAGTTCGCCGCCGAATTTTTTTTCGATGAAGCCGGCAGCGCGGCTGGCGATGTTGATGTATTTGCCGATCAAATCGGAATTCACGCGGCTGACGAAATCGTCGAGATTGAGGTCGATGTCTTCCATCGAACCATTCAGTTTGGCGGCGAAGTAATAACGCAGCCATTCCGGGTTGAGGCCCTGCGCCAGATAGGATTCGGCGGTGATGAAAGTGCCGCGCGACTTGCTCATCTTGGCCCCATCCACGGTTAAAAAGCCATGCGCGAACACTTGCGTCGGTGTGCGATAGCCCGCGTGTTCGAGTTCCGCCGGCCAGAACAGGGCGTGGAAATACAGGATGTCCTTGCCGATGAAGTGATACAGCTCGGCCTGTGCATCCTTGCCCCAGAATTCGTTGAAATCCAGCCCTTTTTTGGCGCACAGATTCTGGAATGAGCCCATGTAGCCAATCGGGGCGTCGAGCCAGACATAAAAATACTTGCCCGGCGCATCAGGGATTTCGAAACCGAAATACGGTGCATCACGCGAGATGTCCCAGTCGGTGAGCTTGTTCTCTCCCGGCGCGCCCAGCCATTCCTGCAACTTGTGGGTGGCCTCGATCTGCAGGTGGCCCGACTCGCTCGTCCACTGGCGCAGGAATGTCTGGCAGCGTGGGTCGGACAGTTTGAAAAAATAATGTTCGGAGGAGCGTAATTCAGGCTTGGCGCCGGAGATGGCGGAATACGGGTCTTTCAGGTCAGTCGGCGCATAGGCCGCGCCGCAGACTTCGCAGGAATCGCCATATTGATCCTTCGCGCCGCATTTCGGGCACTCGCCCTTGATGAAACGGTCGGGCAGGAACATCTGCTTGACCGGGTCGTAATGCTGCTCGATAGAACGTACGTCAATCAGGCCGACGGCTTTCAATTTGGCGTAGATTTCTTCGGCGTATTGGCGCGTCTCGGCGGAATGCGTGGTGTAGTAGTTGTCAAAGGCGACATGGAAACCGGCGAAGTCGCGGCTATGTTCGGTGTGCATGCGGGTGATCAACTGCTCCGGCGTGATGCCTTCCTTTTCCGCGCGCAGCATGATGGGCGTGCCGTGCGTGTCGTCGGCGCAGACATACCAGCATTCGCGGCCGAGCATTTTTTGCAGGCGCACCCAGATATCGGTTTGCATGTAGCCGACCAGATGGCCGAGATGGATCGCGCCGTTGGCGTAGGGCAGGGCGCTGGTAACGAGGATTTTGCGGGTCATGGCGGGGCGGAGAAACCTGATAGCCGCGCAGTTTAGCAAAGGCGCGGCGGCATCTGCCACGGGTGGCAGGTATACTGCGCCCATCGACTCACGAATGAAGCGGATTTTCCGCCATGACCACGACCATTACCGAACAAAGCATCCAGGCGGCGCTGAAGGCCGTCATCGACCCCAATACCGGCAAGGATTTTGTCGCCAGCCGCAGTGTCAAGAACATTCGCATCACCGGCAACGATGTGGCGCTGGACATCGCGCTCGGCTATCCGGCGAAGAGCCAGATCGAGGCCTTGCGCGCGGCGGTGGTGGCCGGTTTGCAGGCCATCCCCGGCATTGGCGCCATCAACGCCAATGTTTATTCAGCGGTGGTGGCGCATGCCGTGCAGCGCGGCGTAAAACTGATTCCCGGCGTGAAGAACATCATCGCCGTGGCCAGCGGCAAGGGCGGTGTCGGCAAGTCGACCACTGCCGTGAATCTGGCGCTGGCGCTGGCCGGCGAAGGCGCGATGGTAGGCATGCTGGATGCCGACATTTACGGGCCTTCGCTGCCGCAGATGCTGGGCATCACCGGCCAGCCCCAAGCCGCGGAAGGCAAGGGCATTGTGCCGATGCTGGCGCATGGTATCCAGGCCATGTCGATCGGTTTGCTGATCGACCCCGAACAACCGATGGTATGGCGCGGCCCGATGGCAACGCAGGCGCTGACGCAGTTGCTCAACGATACGCGCTGGCGCGATGTGGATTACCTGATCATCGACATGCCGCCGGGTACCGGCGACATCCAGCTCACACTGGCGCAGCAAGTACCGGTGACTGGCGCGGTGATTGTCACCACGCCGCAGGACATCGCCTTGCTGGATGCGCGCAAGGGGCTTAAAATGTTCCAGAAAGTTGGCGTGCCTATCCTTGGTGTGGTCGAAAACATGGGCATGCACATCTGCTCGCAATGCGGCCATGAGGAACATATTTTTGGTTCCGGTGGTGGTGGACGCATGGCAAAGGATTATGATGTCGAAATGTTGGGCGCCTTACCGCTGGACATCGCCATCCGCGAACAGACCGATGCCGGCAGGCCCACCGTAGTGGCTGAACCAGAAAGCCGCATAGCTGAAATTTACGCGGCGATTGCACGCCGGATCGCTGTCAAGCTTGCCGAACAGGCACAGGACTCGACCAGTAAATTTCCTAAAATCGTTATCCAGAACACGTAAAAGTCGGCGCTGGCGACACGCCGCAGGGGGTGCTTATGACAGGCTTTGATTTAATTCAGGCGATAGTTTCGTTATGACCAAAGAACAGCAAGCAGAACAAGAACAGCCGCAGGTGAGTGCGGCTGATGTGGTGGTCGAAGTTTCGTCCGCAGTTTCCTCCGTAGCGCCATTAGCGGTTCCTCCCGTGGCTGCGGAAGTGATGGTTCCCAGCACAGTGATTCCTCCCAGAGTCGCACGCCCAAAGGCGCAACCGAAGGCCCGAGCGGCAATCCAGCAACCGGCAATCCAGCCCGAGCCTGTATCGGA
>JBAQUE010000014.1:0-7824 GCA_049297315.1 Rugosibacter sp. | reverse complement strand
CCCATCAAGGTCACGATGACTGGGTCACCCTCATGGATGCGCGGCAATTTCGTCTCTTCAAAATACCCTTCGACATAAAACGAGCCCGCATCGACGAGCGCCATGACCGCATGTCCTGCCGTGGCGTAGGCGCCGACACGCAGATCAAGATTGGTTACCCGCCCATCCCGCGCGGCCAGCACGCGGCTACGTGCCAGATTCAGGCGGGCCGTGTCCAGTTGCACACGGGCTTCCGCTATGGCCGCCTCAGTTTGCTGTACATGCGTCTGGCTTTGTTCCAGCACTTCAGCCGCGACGAGCTGGCCTAGCGACTTGTTCCGCTGCGCATCGCGCAGCGCCTGTTCATGCGCTACCGTTTGTGCCCTGAGCGATGCCTGCGCCTGATCCAGTGCCAGTTGAAAGCGGGCACGGTCGATTTCAAACAATAAATCCCCCGCCTTGACATCCTGATTATCCTGCACCGGCACTTGAGTCACCAGCCCGGAGACATCCGGTGCGATTTGTATCACGTCGGCTTTGACGCGGCCATCGCGCGTCCAGGGCTCCACTTCATAGTGGTTCCATAGTTGCTGCCCGGCATACAGGGCAGCAATCACCATGAGGGCCGTTACAGCAAATTTACCTATCATTGCGGGACGAAAACTGGCAGGAAGTTTCATAGGTTTTTTTGAACAACGTAAGCGGAAATAAGGAATGCGCCATATAGCAGCACAATAAAAAACGCCAGATCGAACAGGGCCGGATGCCACACCAGACGGTAAAGTCCCAACCACCCAAAAATTCGGCGCAAGAGCCAAAACACGCCGAAGCAGAGCAGGCACAAGGCAAACAGCGCAGGGAAATAAACACCGTAAAGACTGAATTCGCCAATCATGATGCAGAGGTTTTTATAGGGAACTGGAGGTGTCCAAGCTAGCTGGCGAGTGATAATCCGCCGCTTCTGGATAAAAGGCGCAGCGGATGCCGACCAAGGCCACAGCCGCATGCTGGCGCGCCACTTTGGGGCCAAGGGAAGCCATGACGCTGGCTAAGGCATGGTCGACTTGCGCCATGAATTCGGGTGTTTTTTTGCCGCCGTGTGGCAAGGCGCGGGTCGAGAAGAACTTTTCCAGGCCAGAGAGCACCGGCTGAATGGCCGCTGCGGCCATGGGCAAGCGGCCGCGTGCCCGCTGGATTTCGGCGATGTCGCGGCCCACGCGCAAGTCTTTGAGTGCATCGGTCGCGGTGACATCCATCGGCTGTTTGGCATTGGCCAGGCGGGATTGCAACAGGCCGACGCGATCCAGCATACGCAAGGTATAAGCGTGGCGCGATGGCACATGGCGGGTATTGCTCAGGCCTGCCAGCGCCGCCAGATCGTTCCAGTTGGCGGCCTGAATACGCCGTGCGCTCCAGTCTGCGCTGACGGTGCGAAAAATGGCCGCAATGACCGCTGCCATGCCGACACCAAAAATTTGCGCAATCTGGCCTTCGATGAAGGAAACCAGGTCTGCCGTATTGGTGTCGTGCAAGGCCAGGGTGCCAAGAAAGCCGAGAATCAACGCCAAGCCTGACAACACTGTCGCAGGCCGCGCAAGGAAAATACCCAGGATGAAAGCTGCTGGGAAAATAGCTAAGGCCAGCATTTCAAACGAATGTATGGCGGGCAGTATGCCCAGCAGATACAAGGCCGAAAGTGGAATGGAATAGATGGTATAGGTCAAAAACAGCATGATGCCCGGCACGGGGTCGTCCTGTGAGGCAAAAAGGCAGCTGAAAATCGCCGCCATCATCGTTGCTGTCGCCCCACTGCTCCAGGCGGTGCCGATCCAGAATGCCGCGCAGGCTGCAATGGCAACACCTGCCGAGAAAGCGGACAACAACGCCAGGCCATGATCACGGTGCAAGACGGCAGACGGCGTACTGGCTGAACGCGATGTGCGTGGCGGTTTGCCGCTCAAACCGGTGTCAATATCACGCCGCAATGCCAGGCAGTCTGCATAAGTTCTTACCAGATCACGCAGATGCTGCAAAAGACTTGCCAGCAGCGCATCACGCCAGCCGGACTGGCTGGAAAGCTCAGGCGTCAAACGTGCGATGACCGCTTGCAAATTGAGCGCTGTTTCAGGCTGTGGCGGCGGTGTTTCAGCATTTAGCCAGACGGCAATATCCTGCAGCACGGCACTGATGTCGGCCGGCAGTGCCTGGCCTCCCGCTTGCAGGACGCGCAACCGGTCTTCAACGGCAGAAACGGCCGGGGTCAGCGCGGCTATCTCATCCTGCATAAGGCGTATCGTACCGGCCATCCAGCGAAAATTGCTCGCATCAAAGGGCACATGCGTCGATAGGATGCGCAGCTGGGTGATGTCGTTGGCCAGCGTGCGGCGCTCCTTGTCGCGCAGTTCGGCATGCTGGCCACTCAAAATGTCGTGCATCCAGCGTCGTGCATCGCGCAGCGCGGCATCGATGCGCAGCATCAGCGCAGGCCCCAGCCCTTGCGGCAACACCAGGCTGTGCACCAAGGTAGCGCAAATGATCCCCAGGCCGATTTCTTCCACCCGCGCCACCGCCGTGTCGAACACCGTCGACGGGTTGGCCACACTGGGAAAGCCGATCAAGGCGGCCGTATAGCCTGCCAGCATGAAAAGATACGAGCGCGGCGTGCGGTCCAGCACGGAAAAATACAGACAGACGCCCACCCACAGCACCATGGCGCCAGTCAATAGTACAGGCGAATTCGACAAGCGCGGCACGAGATACACTGTCACGGCGGAACCGACGAATGAGCCCAGCAGCCGGTAAAGCGCCTTGGAACGCACCGCACCCGACCAGGGCTGCGCCACCACATAACCCGTGATCATGGCCCAGAAAGGACGTGGCAACCCGATGCTGTAAGCCAGATAGAGCGCCAACATCGATGCTGCATAAGATTTCAGCGAAAACAAGGATTCACGCGCATTCGGCAGCTTCATGGCGAAGGCCCTGTTTCACCGGTAGCGGCAGCAGTCGCCATAGGAATAGCTGTGGGCGTAACTGCTGAAGAAATGACAGGAGAATAATTCAGAGTGGTTTTCAACTTGTCGAAAACACGCAAGCAGGCCATCAGGTCTTCTTCGCTAACGCCTTGAAAAATCTGCCGCCGCAATACGGTCAGCACATCTTCGATCTGTGCGCGTAGCGCATGACCAGCAGCTGTCAGGTGCAGCGTCCTGGCGCGACGATCCAGCGGATCCTCGCGCCGTGCCATCAGACCGGCGGCGACCAGTTGATCCAGCACACGCACCAAGGACGGGCCTTCCACCGCCAAAGCCTCGGCCAGCACGCCCTGGCGCACGCCATCGCCCAATCGCCCGGCCAGAATCACTGGCCACGCCGTTGCTTGCGACACGCCGTAGCCAACGAGTGCCTTATCGACAGCACTACGATAAACACGCGACAACACCATTAAATGGGCTGTAGTAGACATCAGGCAGGCGTCTGAAGGCATGGCTTCGGCAGTGGAAAATTAAATGTCAAATAAGATTGTATCCTATCGATTAGCTTATTATCTATTCCTCAATGTGACTTCGGGAGAACTCAAGTAACGCAACGATAACTGAACGGCAAAAATCAATGGCAAACGATAGCCAGAAACAATCAACCAGAAGATAATACCTGCCGCATTGCCCGTCATTCACCAAGCCAACCCGCCTCTCCCGCCCATGAGTGACCCCAACCTTTCCGCCTTCATCTGGTCCGTCGCCGACCTCTTGCGCGGCGACTACAAGCAATCCGAATATGGCAAGGTCATCCTGCCGTTTACCGTACTGCGCCGCCTGGATTGTGTGCTCGAATCCACCAAGCCTGCCGTGCTGGCTGAAAAAGAGAAGCGCGAAAAGGCCGGGCTGAACCCCGAGCCTTTCCTGCTCAAGACCGCCAGCCAGCTCTTTTACAACACCTCGCCGCTCGACCTGAAAAAGCTCATGGGCGACCAGGACCACATTGGCGAAAACCTGCGTGCCTACCTGCAAGCCTTCTCGCCCGCCGTGCGCGACATTTTCGAGCGCTTCGAGTTTCACAGCCAGATCGACCGCCTGCAAAAAGCCGGGCTGCTCTACCTCGTCACCGAAAAATTCACCACCATCGACCTGCACCCCGAAGCCGTCAGCAATAACCAGATGGGCGCCGTGTTCGAAGAACTCATCCGCAAGTTTGCCGAGCTGTCGAACGAGACCGCCGGTGAGCACTTCACCCCGCGTGAAGTCATCCGCCTGATGGTCAACCTGCTGTTTATCGAGGATGACGACGCCCTCACCAAACCCGGCGTAGTGCGCTCGATTTACGACCCGACAGCGGGCACGGGCGGCATGCTGAGCGTCGCGGGCGAGCATCTGGCCGAACACAACCCCGACGCCCGGCTGGTCATGTACGGGCAGGAACTCAACCCCGAGTCCTACGCCATCTGCAAGGCCGACATGCTCATCAAGGGGCAGGACATCGCCAATATCGTCTTCGGCAACACCTTGTCTGCTGACGGCCTGCACGGCAAGCACTTTGACTACATGCTCTCCAATCCGCCGTTTGGCGTGGAATGGAAAAAGATCGAAAAGGAAATCCGCAAGGAAGCCGAGCAAATGGGCTACAACGGCCGCTTCGGCCCCGGCCTGCCGCGGGTTTCGGACGGCTCGCTGCTGTTTTTGCTGCACCTGATCGCCAAAATGCGCCCGGCCAAGGACGGCGGCAGCCGCTTTGGCATCGTGCTCAACGGCTCGCCGCTATTCACCGGCGGCGCGGGCAGCGGCGAGAGCGAGATACGCCGCTATGTGCTGGAAAACGACCTGGTCGAGGCCATCATCGGCCTGCCCACCGACATGTTCTACAACACCGGCATCAGCACCTATGTGTGGATCGTCAGCAACCGCAAACCTGCTGCCCGCAAGGGCAAGCTGCAACTGATCGACGCCAGCAGTTTTTGGCAGAAGATGCGCAAGAGCCTGGGCAGCAAACGCAAGGAGCTCAGCCCGGAGCACATCGACGACATCACCCGCCTCTTCGGCGATCCCGCTGATGTCAGCCGAAAAGTTCCCGAGGGGACGCAGAGCGCTGGCACTGGTGAGACGGCGCCGATCAGCCGCATTTTCAGGAACGAAGACTTCGGCTACCGCACCATCACCGTCGAGCGCCCGCTACGCGACGACCAAGGCCAGATCGTGCTCGCCAGCAAAGGCAAAACCAAAGGCCAGCCCGTGCCGGACGCGGCATTGCGCGACACCGAAAACGTGCCACTCAGCGAGGACGTGGAAGCCTATTTCAAGCGCGAAGTCCTGCCCCACGCGCCGGACGCCTGGATCGACCACGACAAAACCAAAGTCGGCTACGAAATTCCCTTCAACCGCCACTTCTACGTCTTCAAGCCGCCACGCCCATTGGCTGAGATCGACGCCGAACTCAAAGGCGTCACCGACCGCATCCTGACCATGATCGCCGGGCTGACGAAATGAGCACGCCCGGTACCCCTGCCGCATCGAGCCTGATCCTTTACCAGACCGAAGATGGGCAAACCCGCTTGCAATGTCGGCTTGAAGGCGAAACCCTCTGGCTCACCCAGATTCAGATGGCCGAGCTGTTTCAGACATCCGTACCCAACATCAACCTGCACCTCAAAGCTATTTACGGTGAGCGTGAGTTGGTCGCCGAGGCAACTATTAAGTCTTACTTAATAGTTCGAGCCGAAGGCCCCCGGCAGGTTTCTCGCCCTGTGCTGCACTACAACCTGCCCGTCATCCTGGCCGTCGGCTTTCGCGTGCGCAGCCACCGCGGCACCCAGTTCCGCCAATGGGCCACGACGCTCCTAAGCGAATATCTGGTGAAAGGCTTCACCCTCGATGATGAGCGGCTGAAGAACCCACCCGGCAAAGGGCAGACCGATTACTTCGACGAATTGCTGGCGCGCATTCGCGACATTCGCTCATCGGAACGGCGGTTCTACCAGAAGGTACTGGACGTCTACGCCACCAGCATCGACTACACGCCGGATACCGACGCCTCACAACAGTTCTTCGCCACGGTGCAAAACAAGATGCACTGGGCAACGCACGGGCACACCGCTGCCGAGATCATCCATGCCCGCGCCGATGCCACCCAACCCTTCATGGGCTTGCAGACCACGCGCGCGGATGGAACGGTGCACAAAGCCGATGTCGCCATCGCCAAAAACTACCTCACCGAAGATGAATTACAGGTACTGAATCGCATCGTGAATTTCTACATCGAGTTTGCCGAGTTGCAGGCATTGGAGCGCAAGCCGATGACCATGCTGAACTGGATCAACAAGTTAGACGATTTCCTGAAAATATCCGACCGCGAGCTGCTCGATCACGCCGGCAAGATTTCTGCCGAAACCGCGAAGCTCAAGGCTGAGTTGGAATACGAGCGCTACCGCATCGTGCAGGACGCGTTTCCGCGTCCAGTGGATGCACATTTTGAGCAGGCGGCAAAGCAGCTTCAGGTAACCGCCAAGACTCGGCCGCAACGGAAGAAGCCCAAGGCAAGTGATCGGGGCGACGCATGAGCTCCCCGCGTTACCCGAAGTACAAGGACAGCGGCATGGAATGGCTGGGGGAGGTGCCGTGGCATTGGAATACTTCGCCGCAAGTGACATCTACCTGCCTGACCCCGGCATCCCCATGCATCCATTCCCGCACCGGTCTTCGTCATCCCTCTTCGTCACTCCCGCGCCCCTCTTCGTCATTCCCGCGTAAGCGGGAATCCAGGGCATCCAGAAAGATACAAACAGCATGAAACAACCTGCGGTTTATCTGATGGCCAGCCAGCGCAATGGCACGCTTTACGTGGGCGCAACCAGCGATCTGATCAAGCGGATCTGGCAGCATAGAACCCATGCCGTAGAGGGTTTCACCCAAAAATACAGCATCAATTTGCTGGTGTGGTTTGAACAGCACAAAACCATGGAATCGGCGATCGCGCGCGAAAAAGCGGTCAAGAAATGGAACCGTGCATGGAAACTGAACTTGAGCAAAAAAACCAATCCAGTCTGGATGGATTTTTGGCCTGTGATCACTGGAGAGCAAGCAGATTTCCGCACACCCACCCGTTCCGCCGTAAGCCCTGATTTCCAGCTCGCCCCTCCTTCACGCATACCGGGTCATTTCGACATTCCCCGTCATTCCCGCGCAGGCGGGAATCCAGAATACACTGTCGCAAGTGGTGGCATAAAAGCACTGGATTCCCGCCTAAGCGGGAATGACGATAACGCAGGCGGCCACGCATGATCTTGCCGCGTTACCCGAAGTACAAGGACAGCGGCGTGGCATGGCTGGGGAAGGTGCCAGAGCATTGGAGCATCCGAAGAGTCCGCTGGTTATGTGAGATCAAGAAACGCATTGCCGGTGAATTGGGCCACGATGTTTTGTCGATTACACAGCAAGGCATCAGAATTAGGGATCTGGACAGCAACGATGGCCAGATTTCGATGGACTATTCCAAATACCAGTTTGTCGAGATTGGCGACTTTGCGATGAACCACATGGACTTGCTAACCGGGTATGTTGATCTCTCACCGGTGAGCGGCGTCACGAGTCCAGACTATCGCGTGTTCGCAATCCGCGACCCCTCCATCTGTCACGATAAATACCTCCTGTATCTATTTCAGATGGGGTACAAGAACAGAATATTTTATGCATACGGACAAGGAAGCTCGCAACTGGGCAGATGGCGTCTTCCGACTGAGCAGTTCCATGACCTGCCTTTTCCGCTTCCGCCAAAGTCCGAACAGCAGAACATCGCCGCCTTCCTCGACCGCGAGACTTTGATGATTGATGCGTTGGTGGCAGAGCAGCGGCGGCT
>JBAQUE010000013.1:0-27505 GCA_049297315.1 Rugosibacter sp. | reverse complement strand
ACCCGGTACGCCAATGCTGTCAGGAAAGAAATAAGCGGCTGTGCCTGATCCCGGAATTGCTCCCGCTATTGTTTTGCGGTGGGTCATATCAACGTGATAGCCCTCAATCTGGGCATCGACGACAAGTTTCCAGTTGGCGCGGAAATTGGCGCGCCAGCCAAAGCTCCATGACCAGTCTTTATTGCCTAGGTAACGGTCAAAGGCATCATCCAGCGGCATCAGGTATTGCCGTAAAGTCCATTCGGGTTGCTTGGCGAGGTTAATAAATATAAACCCACCCCACACATCAACCGTGACGCTCTTCAGATGTTCCGTGTCAGGATTGAAATCTCCAAAGAGTTGTATATCCGGTACGCTGATCAAGGCACCATCAAGACTGAATGCCCAGCCGTGAAAACTACAGACTAACGCGCGGACATTCCCGGAGTCTGAATTAACCAAACGGGCGCCGCGATGGGTACAGGCGTTATAAAACGCACGCAGTTGCTGATCCTTTCCCCGGACTATGACAATAGAAATTCCTAAGGCATCGACCAGGAAACTCTGGTAATCCCCTGACTCTTTAATATCCGATTCGCGACCAACGAGCAACCAGCTCTTGCGGAAGATATGTTCTTTTTCCAGCTCAAAAAACTGTGGTGACGTGTAATGCTCTACCGGCAACTTGCCTGTACCAAGTGCATGACTGCCTGTTTCTGGCAGCGCTAAATTTTCGACTTTGCCCATTGTGTAGCCTCCTTTTGTTATATTGAAATGCTGTCCGTCAAAGACGCATCATGCACTGCCGGATACAGCCAGTTAAAAGCGAATGTTCATAAATAATAGCAACTTTTCCTTCATGGGGTGTAATTGACCTAGGGTTTTTATCTGTGTGAGGGGCTATAGCCGCCGCCGTTGAAGTTAGTTCAATTTGAAAAGGTTACCATGCAGTCCACCCCCCATCGTGGGCAATCACTTGTCCGGTCATAAAGCTGGAAGCATCACTGGCGAGATAGACTAGCAACCCGGCAAGTTCTTCTGGGTCGCCGGTACGCCCCATCGGTGTAGCCTCATGCAACGCCGTGACAAATTCCCGTAGTACCTGTTCCGAAGGGGGTGTTGCTTCGCGTGCAAGTTGGGTTCCGAGATGCCAGCCAGGCGCAATCACGTTAAATCGAATGCCGTCGGCAGCGTATTCAACTGCCGCTTGCCGGTTTAGACCGATGACGGCAGCCTTGGAGGAAGAGTAATTGACCGACACGGCAGATGTTTTCGGGGATATTCCGTTTAGTGCAGCGACCGAGGCGATATCAATCACTGATCCCTTGCGGCGCTGCAACATCAAAGGCAAGGCGGCACGGGTGCACAAAAATACACCACGTGTATTCACGCTGTGTACCCGATCCCAATCTGCTACAAGCTGTTCGTGCAAGCGGCATGGGGGACTGGCAATGCCAGCATTGTTCACCAAGACATCCAATTGGCCATAGCGGCGAGTAATTTCCGCCATCATCAGCGCAACAGATGTCTCATCAGCAACGTCAACGGCAAGTCCGAGTGCCGTACCCCCTGCTGCAACGATTTGCTTGACAGTTTCTTGCGCACCATTGATATCGCGATCAGCGCAGATTACTTGGGCACCTGCTGTTGCTAGCGAGCGTGCAAACACGCGGCCTAATCCGGAACCTGCGCCAGTGACTAGCGCTACACGCTGATCAAGCCTGAAGAGATTTAAAGAAAATGTTGGCCGGTTGACTTCATTACTGTTCATTTAACCCCCTTGTTTTAAAAAATTATTTTTGATGTTTTCAACTCTTGAGACAGTGGTTATTTTTGGTTCGCCCATGCCAGCAGTGGCCACCATTGCTCCCAGTCCTGCTCGCCACGCGATGGCGACAGGTCGAAAATGCTCATGCCGTGGGCAGCGGCCTGCACATAGGTTTGCGTATCGCGCAAATGCGCGATGACCGGCAGGCCGGTGTCGGCGAGAAAGCGCTCAAGCTGCGCTGCGGCGCGCGTGCGCGGATCAACGCGCATGGCGACGATGGCGATAAAGGCATCATGCTGGCGGATGGCTTTTTCTTCAGCGAGTTGGGCGAGAAAATCGCGCGTGGCGAGGATGTCGAAAATCGAGGCTTGCAACGGCACGATGACCCGCTTGACCTGCTTCAGCACCTGCGCCAGTTTCTTGCCATGCAGCCCGGCGGGCGTATCCAGCACGACATGAGTGACGCCTTGCGGCGGCTTTGCAGGCAGGCCATCGACAATTTCCCAACTGGCGATGTGCGGCAGCGCGGGCGAGCGCAGCTTGAGCCATTCGCGCGACGATTGCTGGCGGTCGATGTCGCCGAGCATGACGCGATGGCCAGCGTGCGCAAAATAGCCGGCGAGGTTGGTCGCCAGCGTGCTTTTGCCTACGCCGCCTTTGGGATTGGCGATCAGGAAGGATTCCACAATGTCAGTTCGGAATGTCAGGTATCAGCAGGGTTGATCCAGTGGTCTTGCGCGCCGCCAGGTCGATATGCGCTTGCGCTGCATCCTGCAAGGCATAGGTCTGGTTTGCTTCGATTCTAACCCGGCCGGAAATGACCATGGCAAACAACTCGTCGGCCATCGCCAGCAGGTCGCTGCGCTGGGCGATGTAGGTGAATAGGGTGGGGCGTGTCAAAAACAGCGAACCGCGCTTGGCCAGTTCGCGCACATCGACTGGCGGCGGCGGCCCCGAGGAATTGCCGAAACAGGCCATCATGCCCAAGGGCCGCAGGCAGTCCAGCGAGGCCATGAAGGTGTCCTTGCCAATCGAGTCATAGACGACGGCAACGCCTTGCCCCTGGGTGATTTCCTTGACCCGCGCGACGAGATTTTCCTGCGGCAGGATGAGCGCATGGTCGCAACCATGCGCCTGCGCCACGGTGGCCTTGGCGGCGGTGCTTACCGTGCCGATGACGGTTGCGCCCAGCGCCTTGGCCCACTCGCAGACAATCAGGCCGACGCCGCCGGCCGCGGCGTGGATCAGGATCGTGTCGCCCGCCGTCACGCGATGCACGCGGCGCAGCAGGTATTGCGCCGTCAGCCCGCGCAGCATCATCGCCGCGCCGGTGTTGAAATCAATGGCATCGGGCAGCTTGACCAGGTAGCGGGCGGGAATGTTGCGCACCTCGGCATAAGCGCCGATAGGCGTCAGTGGCCCGTCGGCATAGGCCACGCGGTCACCGGGTTTGAAGTCGATCACCGCTGCGCCGACGGCTTCGACCACGCCCGCCGCTTCGAGGCCGAGACCCGAAGGCAAGGGCAGCGGGTAGAGGCCGGAGCGCTGGTAGATATCGATGAAATTAACGCCGATGGCATGCTGGCGTAGGCGCACTTCATCGGCTGCGGGCGCCGTATCGCCAGCGCCGACTTTTTCCCAGCGCAGGACTTCGGGGCCGCCGTGTTCATGGAAGCGAATCGCGTACGTCATGCGGGTGTTCCCTTCAGCGCATTGGCATCGACTACCGCCAGCGCGGTCATGTTGACCAGGCGGCGCACGGTGGCGGTCGGCGTCAGGATGTGCACCGGCTTGGCGGCGCCGAGCAGCATCGGGCCGACGGTAATGCCCTCGCCGCTGGTCGCCTTGATCAGATTGAAGGCGATATTTGCGGCGTCCAGGTTGGGCATGATCAGCAGGTTGGCCTCGCCCTTGAGCCGGGATTCGGGATAAGCGCGTTCGCGGATCGCCTGAGACAGCGCGGCATCGCCGTGCATCTCACCGTCGACCTCAAGCGCCGGTGCGCGCGCCTCGATGATCTGCCGGGCCTGCGCCATTTTCCGTGCGGCAGCCGAGTGCACGCTGCCGAAATTGGAATGCGACAGCAGCGCGACTTTCGGCGTCAGGCCGAAGCGGCGCACTTCGTCGGCGGCCATCAGCGTCAACCCGGCCAGCAGCTCGGCGGACGGGTCTTCATTGACATAGGTGTCGCAGATGAACAGTGTCTGCTTGGGCAGCAACAGCAGGTTCATCGCCGCGAAAGCGTTGGTGTTGGGTTTCAGGCCGATCACGTCGGCCACATGCCGCAGATGCTGCCGGTATTCGCCGACGATGCCGCACAGCATCGCATCCACGTCGCCACTGGCCAGCAGCATCGCGCCGATCAACGTGGTGTTCGAGCGCATCGCCTGCTTGGCGACTTCCGGCGTGACACCCTGGCGGCCGAGCAGCCGGTGGTACGCCTGCCAGAGCTTTTTGTAACGTGCGTCGGATTCAGGATTGACGACTTCGAAATCCTGTCCGGCGCGGATGCGCAGCCCGGCCTTTTCGATGCGCGTGGCGATGACGCGCGGGCGGCCGATCACGATGGGTTTCGCCAGGCCTTCGTCGAGCACCGCCTGCACGGCGCGCAACACGCGCTCATCTTCGCCCTCGCAATACAGCACGCGGCGCGGCGATTGTTTTGCGGCATCGAACACCGGTTTCATGATGAAGCCGGAGTGATACACAAAATTGTTCAGCCGCTCGCGGTAAGCGTCCATGTCCGCAATCGGCCGCGTGGCGACGCCCGAGTCCATCGCCGCCTGCGCCACCGCCGGCGCGATTTTCACGATCAGGCGCGGATCGAACGGACGCGGGATCAGGTATTCGCGGCCGAACGACAGGTTCTCGCCACCATAGGCCATGGCCACCACGTCGGAGGCTTCGGCCTGCGCCAGTTCGGCCAGCGCATGGACGGAAGCCAGTTGCATCGCCTCGTTGATGGTGGTCGCGCCGACATCCAGCGCGCCACGGAAAATGAACGGAAAGCACAACACGTTATTGACCTGGTTCGGATAATCCGAGCGGCCGGTGGAAATGATGGCGTCCGTGCGCACGCTGCGCACTTCATCCGGCGTGATCTCCGGCGTCGGGTTGGCCAGCGCCATGATCAGCGGATTCTTCGCCATCTTCGCCACCATGTCCGGCTTCAGGACGCGGCCCGCGGACAGGCCGAGGAACACATCCGCGCCCTCAATCACCTCGCCCAGCGTGCGCGCGGAAGTCGTCTTGGCATAGCGCGCCTTGATCGGATCCATCAGCTTGACGCGCCCTGCATAGACCAGGCCCTCGATGTCCGTCACCCAGATGTTTTCCACCCGGATGCCCAGCGATACCAGCAGTTCGAGGCAGGACAAGGCGGCCGCGCCGGCGCCCGAAGTCACCAGCTTCACGTCGGCCAGTTTTTTGCCGACCAGCTTCAAACCATTCAAGATCGCCGCACTGACGACGACCGCCGTGCCATGCTGGTCGTCGTGGAAGACCGGAATCTTCATCCGCTCGCGCAGCTTTTCTTCGATGTAAAAACACTCCGGCGCCTTGATGTCTTCGAGGTTGATGCCGCCGAACGTTGGTTCCATCGCGGCGATGATGTCGACCAGCCTGTCGGCATCCGGCTGGTCGAGTTCGATATCGAACACATCGATGCCGGCGAATTTCTTGAACAGCACGGCCTTGCCTTCCATCACCGGTTTGGCGGCCAGCGGCCCGATATTGCCCAGGCCCAGCACCGCCGAGCCATTGGTAATGACGCCCACCAGATTGGCGCGCGATGTAAGCTGGCTGACCTGGCTCGGGTCGGCCACGATCGCGTTACAGGCCGCTGCGACACCGGGCGAATAGGCCAGTCCGAGATCGCGCTGGTTGGTCAGTCCCTTGGTGGGCGTCACGGCAATTTTCCCCGGCGTGGGGAAGCGATGGTATTCAAGGGCTGCTGCCGCAAGTATTTCTCGTTCGCTGGTCATGGATAAATCATCTGGAAGTTGATGCGCAATGATAAACCGCATCGGCATGCCGGGCGCGGGCGGTCGGGATTGTGGCAGAATCAACAGCGGACAAGCCTGACCATGAATGCATCCAATCTACCTGACGACGATCCAGCCCAAGCCGCCACAATTACGCTGGCGTATTACAACCAGGCTGCGGAGGATTTCCGCGAGGGCACGCGCGACCATGATGTCCGCCAGAACATCGACGCCTTGCTGGCGCATATCGTTGGCCAGCCGCCGTTCACCGTGCTTGACCTGGGCTGCGGGCCGGGGCGGGACCTCAAGGCATTTACTGCTTTAGGGCATCGCGCCATCGGCCTGGATGGTTCGGCCGCTTTTGTCGCCATGGCCCGTGCCGATACCGGCTGCGAAGTCTGGCAGCAGAGTTTTCTGGCGCTGGACCTGCCCGCCGCATATTTCGATGGCATCTTCGCCAATGCCTGTTTGTTCCATGTGCCGGATCAGGCATTGCCGCGGGTATTGCGTGAGCTGCACGCCACGCTGAAGCCCGGCGGCGTGCTGTTCAGTTCCAATCCGCGCGGCAACAATGAAAAAGGCTGGAACCGCGGGCGCTATGGCGTTTATCATGACCTCGCTGCCTGGCGCGGCTACCTGACGGCGGCCGGGTTCCGTGAACTGACACACTACTACCGGCCCGCTGGCTTGCCGCGCGAACAGCAGCCCTGGCTGGCCAGCGTGTGGCGCAAAATACCCGATCAAAACCGAGGAGAATGATTCCATGTTCAATGACGGCTTCAAAAAACGCACCATCATCCGCATGGTTTCCGCTGGCGGCATTGTGCTGCTGGCCTGGCTTGGCCTGGCCGTCTGGAATACCGGCTTTCGCACGCCGGCATACAACCGCCTGCCGCTGCCCGCCAGCCTGATTGCCGCCGATTCTTCCGCTGGCCACAAGCTCTTTGTCGAGAGCCGGTTCACGGCGGACTATGACGACCTCAACAAAAACTTCGTCTCCCAGGAGCGGCCGGCTTTCTGCGGTGTCGCCAGTTCGGTGACGGTGCTCAATGCGCTGCATTTCTCGCCGCAGGTCAGCCAGCAAGATTTCTTTGACGATGCCGCGAGCAAGGTGCGCAAGGAATTGGCGGTAAGTTTTGGCGGCATGACGCTGGCGCAACTGCGTGATCTTCTGGCGACGCATGGTGTGGATGCCAGGCTGAACTACGCTTCCGACACCACGCTGGACGCGTTCCGTACATTGGCCAAAGAAAACCTCAAAACGCCAGGGGATTTCATTTTGGTCAACTACCAGCGCGGCAAGATCGGCCAGCGTGAATCAGGCCACATCTCGCCGCTGGCCGCCTATCACGAAGCCAGCGACCGCTTCCTGATCCTTGACGTGGCAGCCTACAAATACCCGCCGGTCTGGGTTTCCGCGCAGGCGCTGTGGGCGGCGATGCAAGCCGTGGATACCACCTCGGGCCGTTCGCGCGGCTTTGTCGTGGTGCGCCAGGGCGTGGTTGGCAAAACCGCGCAACCCTAGCGCCCGTGGCGCTCCTGCCGCTTACAGGTTGTGCGGGATGAAGTACATGGCGATGATCATGCAAATCCCGATGGGTACGCCAACCATGAACCCGTATCCGGCAAAGCGTCCGAAACGCACGCCGGTAACGGCGACGATGGGAATGGCGAAATACGGATGTATCAGGTTGGTCAGCGAGCCGCCATGCATGTAGGCAGTCATTGTCGTGGTGACCGATACGCCCAGTTCGCGCGCCGCAGGGATGATGTAAGGCGCTTCGATGATCCACTTTGACCCTGCCGAGGGAATGAAAAAATCCATGATGCCGGAGTAGATATAAACCACCAGCGGGAAGAACTGCTGGTTGGAAAAGCTCACGAACAGGCCGGTCAGCCAGTGGCCGAGATCAGTCCCGGTCATCAGGCCAAAAATCCCGCCATAGAAAGGAAATTGCAACACGATGCCATAAGCGGAGTCGAGCCCGCGACGGACTGATTGCACGAAGGACAATGGGTTGCCGTGCAGCAGCAAGGCAATGCCCAGAAACAGGGTGTTGTAGGCATTCACATTCCAGGCGCGGGCGAAGCCTTGCGTGGTGATGTTGTAACCCAGGGTGACCAGCAGCATGCCCCCGGCGAGATAACACCACAGGCGGCGGTTTTCCAGCCAGCTGGCAGGTGTTGCATGTTGCGCTTCGACGCTGGGCGGTTGTGGCAGGATCGCATCCAGGCGCTCCTGGTCAAGCGTCACCACCGGCGTATTGCCACGCGGGTGCAGCGCGCAGATGGCGAATATGCTGATGACTGTCAGCAGCGCCAGCAACATCAGGTTGTAGTTGGAGAATACGGTTTCGGTAATCGGGTACAGGCGGTCAACAATCGGGCTGCCCAGCGCGGGTTTGATCATCGGGTTGTCCGGCGTGGCCATAATGATAGGCGCTGAGCCTGACAGCGCTGCGTTAGTCACCGTGCCAACGCCCATGAAGGCGGCCGCACACAGCACGCGGATGTCGGTTTTGGGATTGCGGCGCGCGACGAAGGGGATCATCAGCGCACTGATGACGAAACACAGCGCCCAGTTGAGTAAACCGGTAACCGTGGTGACAACAGCCAACAGCAATACGGCCTGCACCGGCTTGTCGGGATTGGGCATGCGCGCCAGCCGGTCGAATAGCCAGAAGCCCGGCCGTGACATGGCGCAGGCATAGGCCGCAAAGACCGAGATCGAAAACTGCATGGTGATTTGCAACAAGCCCCACACGCCATTGCCCCAGGCTGTCACGGCGCGCAGCGGCGCGGCGTCAGCGCCGAACACCGCCAGCGCGAGCGTGATGACCGTCAATACCATGCATACTACCCAGGCATCGGGAATGTAACGCTCGGCCACATTCGAGACGGCGTTGCCCGCCCGGCTAAAGTTTTCCAGTAAGCTCACGTGCTTCTCCTCGTTGTATTGTTGTCCTGCTTTTTGCGCGTATCCGCTCAGGCCGGAATTTTCTTCTGTAGCCGGGTGTTGAATTTTTCGGCGTCGATCACGAAGCGTTCATGCGTACCCTCGGCGATCTTGTCTACGCCGTCATGGGCGCTGACCGAAAACTTGAGCCGCTTGCCGTCCACTTCGTCGAGCCGTACGGCAACTGTCACCGTCAGGCCCGGCGGCGTGGCCGCCAGGTGCGAGACGTTGATCTGCGTGCCGACGCTTTGCTCGGCTGGCCAGTCGAGATAGGGCATGATCGCGTCGATGCATGCCCACTCGAGCAACGCCACCATGTAACCGGTGGCGAACACCTGCGGCATGGCTTGAAAATCGCGCGCCTCGGGATAGATGTTGTGCACCGTTTGCGCCGCAGTGACGGTGAACTGGAAACTATGCTCAAGGCCGGGTTTCAGGCTGTCTTTCATGGCGATGCCTCAGTCACCAAAGCGCGCCAGCGCGTCAATCAGCGTGGTCGGCGCGCCGGCCGGCGGTACGATGATCGGATTCAGGTCGAGCTCCTTCAGGCTGCCGCGATGGTCATACGCGAATTGCGACAAACCCACCAGGGTCTTGACCAGCGAAGCCGTATCCAGCGCCGGTTTGCCGCGATAGCCATTGAGGATTTTGCGTACCCCGATGCGGTCGATCATGACCTCCGCCTGCGCCTCGGTGATTGGGCACAGCGCATGCGCATGCTTGTCGAACAGCTCGGCCAGCACGCCGCCCGCGCCGAGGGTCAGCACCGGCCCGGCGACATGGTCGTGCACCACGCCGGCCAGCAGTTCCAGACTATCCTTCAGGTTCAGCATCGGCTGGGCGATGATGGTCCAGGTGGCGAGCTTGTGCGTTTGGGCGAGCGCAGTCAGTTCCTTGACCGCCGTTGCGCAGGTTTCGTCATCGGCGATGCCGAGGCGCACTGCGCCGTGTTCGGTCTTGTGCGGCATGCCTGGTGATTCGAGCTTGATCACGACCGGATAACTGAGCTTACCTTCACCGCGCTTGCCGGCGTGATCGAGCAGCGTGTGGTAAGGCGTGATGTGCATGCCATATCCGGCCAGCGCAGTGGCTACTTCCGGCAGGGTGGCGATCGCCGGTCCCGTCCATTGTTTCGGTTCTTCCTGGCTCCAGCCGGGCGGCAGATAACCGGGCTTGTCGAAAAAGTCGCGCATCGCCGCGAGACCGCGCGCCAGCGATTGCCCGCCTTGCACATTGGGCATCGGGTCGGTGTCCAGCCATTCGCGGTAACTTTCCTTGAGCGCGCTGTTTTCGATGGTGCCTGCCAGCACAGGTTTTTTCACGCGGCCCTGCCAGCCCGCCACCGGCGCGTAGAAGCGCTCGCCGCCATCCCAGTTGCCGAACATCACCGATACGGCGTCGTAGGCGTCGCTCTTGATCATTTCTTCCGCCATCTGGAAATAGACCTCGGGGAAGCCAAAAATCTGTGCGGTGATGTCGAACGGATTGTTGAAGGTGATGTTTTCCACCCAGTCCGGCAGCAGCTTGGTCACGCTTTCCGGCAGCGGCGGCGTGGCGATGCCTTCGTCGGCCAGATAGTCGCCCATCAGCGCCGCCCAGCCGCCGGAAATGCTGATGATGCCCGCCGTGCGCACCGGCCGCCAACTGCGCGGCGGCGTGACGGCGAAGACTGATGCACGGTCCATCGCCTCATCCAGCGTGTCGACCGGAATCGCCCCGGCGGCTTCGATGGCCGCGCGGGTGATGGCGCCGGTGGTCGTAATCGCGCCGGTGTGTCCCAGCGCGGCGCCACGTCCGGCTTCCGAGCGGCCGATGGCGACGACGATCACCGGTGTATTGTTGGCGCGGCATTTCTGCACCGCCTCGACAAAATGCGGATAGTTGCCGAACTGTTCGACATAAGCCACCACCACGCGCGTGTCGGCATTGGTGGCGAGGTAATTCAGCGCGTCGGTCAGCGCAAAGTTTACCTGGTTGCCGGTGGCGATCTGATAGCTGATGCCCAACCCGCGGTCCCAGGTCAGGCAGCACAGCGCGCCGAGCACGCCGCTCGACTGGCCGAGCAGCGCCACCGTGCCGCGCCGGTAAGGGCGGTTGATCGGGCCGGTCCACAAGTGCAGGCCGGCGCCGGCGTTGATGAAGCCGTTGCAGTTGGGGCCGATGAGGATCAAGCCCAGCTTGTCGACATGCGCGCGCAATGCGGCCATCTGGTCAGGCTTTTCGAAACCGGCGGCCAATACGTAAGCTGCCTTGCAGCCGGTCGCGGCGACTTCTTCCAGCGCGGCGAACACATGCTTGGCGCCCAGCAGCACGACGGCGATGTCGGGCCTTTCCGGCAGGGCGGCGAGCGACTTGAAGGATGAGAATCCAAGCACCGAACTGCGCGATGGGTTGACCACATACACGCGCCCCTGGAAGCCATGGTCGCGTATGCCATCCAGCAGCATGCGTGACCACAGCGTGTCTGGCGAAGCGCCGACGACGGCGACCACTTTGGCGTTGAAAAAAGCTTCGACGGTGGCGTCATCGTAACGATGCGCAGCGGTATTGCTCATGGTATTTCCTCGGTTATGATAGATGAATGGTTCGGGTGCCTTGCAGATGTCTGGCGGCTTACAGGTACGGTTTCACTCTTCCTTTTTATTTATTGCGGCGCGTTGCCGCTATCAGTTTGATCAGGCGGCTTCCAGTTTGGCTACCGCCAGCGCCAGCCATTTTACGCCGGCCGCCTTGAAATTCACCTGGACTTTGGCCTCCGCGCCGCTGCCTTCGGCATTCACGATCACGCCAGGGCCGAACTTGGCGTGGTGTACGCTCATGCCGATGCGAAAACCACTATCCTCCGGCGGACGGCCCATGCGCGGGGTGGGGGCGATGGATGATGTGGCGTTGCGCGGAAAAGTGCCGCGAAAAGTCGGCGCTGGCGATACGGCGAAGTCCGGCTTTTCCGCGCGCGGCGTCAGCCATTTGAGCAGTTCCCCGGGAATTTCGTTGAGGAAGCGCGAGGGCGGGTTGTAGCGCGTCTGCCCATGCAGCATGCGGCTTTGCGCGATGGAGAGGTATAGCCGCTGACGCGCGCGGGTGACGGCGACATACATCAGGCGGCGTTCTTCCTCCAGTCCGTTGCCACCGTTCCGGGTGTCGTTGACCGAGTTCTCGTGCGGGAACAAACCTTCTTCCAAACCGCTGATGAACACCACGTCGAACTCCAGCCCCTTGGCCGAATGCACGGTCATCAATTGCAGCGCATCATCACCTTCGCCGGCCTGATGTTCGCCCGCTTCGAGCGAGGCGTGGGCGAGGAAGGCGGCCAGGTCGGCCGACAGTTCGCCGTCTTCAATCACTGTGCCTTCCTCGGCAATGAAACTGGTGGCCGCATTGACCAGTTCGTCCAGATTGGCGAGCCGCTCCTGGCCCTCTTTCTCGTTCTGGTAATGCGTGCGCAGGCCGGATAATTCGAGCACATGGTCGATCAGTTCCGGCAGCGGCAGATTCGCCGCTTCGTCCATCCGGGCGATGAGTTGCGCAAATGCGGCGAGCGAGCTGCCGCCCTTGCCGCTGACTTGCCCAATCGCCGCAAACAGGCTGCTGTTGGTGGTTCTGGCCGCATCCTGCAAGGCTTCCAGGCTGCGCGCGCCGATGCCGCGCACGGGGAAATTCACCACGCGGGCAAACGCCGTGTCGTCGTTCGGGTTGGCGATCAGGCGCAGATAGGCCAGCGCATGCTTGACCTCGGCGCGGTCGAAAAAGCGCAAGCCGCCATACACGCGATATGGCAGTCCGGCATTGAACAAGGCATGTTCCAGCGCGCGCGACTGGGCGTTGCTGCGGTAGAGCAGCGCAATCCCGGCGCGCGTGTGGCCGTCGCGCACCAGCGACTTGATTTCCTCGACAATCCAGCGCGCCTCGTCGCTGTCGCTATACGCCTCATACACGCGGATCGGTTCACCGCTGCCGGCTTGCGTCCACAGGTTCTTGCCCAGGCGCTGCGGATTGTTGCGGATGATGGCGTTCGCCGCATCCAGGATGTTGCCGTGCGAGCGGTAGTTCTGCTCCAGGCGGATCATATTTTTGACCTTGAACTCACGCTCGAAATCGCGCATGTTGCCGACATCCGCGCCGCGAAAGGCGTAGATGCTCTGGTCGTCGTCGCCCACCGCGAAAATACTGGCGCCTTTGGGCGCCTCCAAATAGTCACCCCCTTCCTCGGGAAGGGGGTTGGGGGGATGGCCGTTGGCGGGACCGCCTGCAAGCATGCGCAGCCATGCGTATTGCAGGCGGTTAGTGTCCTGGAATTCATCCACCAGAATATGGCTGAAGCGCTCCTGATAATGGCGCAGCAAAGGCTCGTTGCGCGAGAGCAATTCATAAGAGCGCAACAGCAGTTCGGCGAAATCGACCACGCCTTCGCGCTGGCATTGCCCTTCGTAAGCCGAGTAGATTTCCACCTTCTGCTTGGCCCAGCTATCCCACGCTTCAACGGCGGAAGCGCGCAAGCCCTGTTCCTTTTGCGCATTGATGTACTGGCACATCTCGCGCGGCGGAAATTTTTCGTCATCCACGTTCATGGCCTTCATTAGCCGCTTGACGGCCGAGAGCTGGTCCGCCGAATCGAGAATCTGGAAAGTCTGCGGCAAGCCGGCATCCTGATAATGGGCGCGCAGCAGGCGGTTGCACAAGCCATGAAAAGTGCCGATCCACATACTCTTCACATTCACCGGCAGCATCGCCGCCAGCCGCGTCTGCATTTCCTTCGCCGCCTTGTTGGTGAAGGTCACCGCCAGAATATTCTGCGGCCGCGCCAGGCCATTGGATATCAGCCAGGCGATGCGCGTGGTCAGCACGCGCGTCTTGCCGGAACCGGCGCCGGCCAGAATCAGCGCATGTTCGGCAGGCAGGGTGACGGCGTTACGTTGGGGTTCATTCAGGTGGTCGAGCAGGGAAGTCATGAAGGCGCACGCGGTGATGATTTTCGGGAGAGGGTGGATTTTCGTCGATTTGCCGCCGTATCGCCAGCGCCGTCCTGCCGTCCAGAGACGGATTCAAAGATACCGCTGCGCATAACTTTTTAACGCGATGAATCTGGCGATGCGGGTGCGGATTCTTCAGGCGCGGGGTGGCGCAAAAAAACTTGCGGGCTCTTTGCGCAACCGTTCCAGCAGCAGCGCGATCAAGCCTCGGCTAGCGCTGATGTCGGCGCCGCGCGCCTTGAGCGCAACCCACAGGGCGAGCGCGAAACTGACCGAGAGATTGATCAAGCCGATCAGCGTCAGGCCGCCCAGTGCATCCAGCAGCGCCAGCCACCCGATATGAAAATCCAGCGAGGCCAGGGCGAGCGCGAAATTGGCCGAAGACAGGGTAACGTGCCGCACATCCAGCGGCAAGCCGAGAAAGTCGCCCAGCGGCGCCAGGCTGGCCAGCATGATGCCCAGTAAAAAGTTGCCGGCCAGGCTGCCCAGGTTGTTGCCAATGTAGCCAGCAAACCGGCCGGCGCGTTGCGGGCCGACCAGGCGGCGCAGCCAGCCCAGATGGGCGATGCGTTCCGGGATGCGGTCGTAAGCCGACTTGTTGTCGAAAAATCCCGACAGCAAGCCGGCAAAAAACAGCAGCACGCCGGTCAGCGCCGCATGCGGCAGCGCCAGGCTGGTGAAGGGTGATAAATCATGCAGCGTGTGCTGCGTTTTTTCCAGGGCCATCGCCGGCTGGCCGGTGATCCAGTGGTAGGCGAGCGCGATGACGATAGCGGTTGGTATCGCGACAGCCACATTGCCGATGATGGCCGCGAGCTGGCTGCGCAGTGTGGCCACCATCAGGTCGGCCAGGCGGTGCAAGTCGCGCGTCTTGCCTGCGGATTTATCGATGCTCTCGGCGATGGTGGCGGCGGTCATCGCCGGTTGCTTGGTGGCCAGGGTGAAATTCAGCACATGGATCAGCACAAAACCCAGCGAATAGTTCAGGCTGTACATGACCACATGGATGAGCGGCGCAAAAATGAACTTGCCCAGCAGCAGCTTGATCAGCGCCATGAAGCCGACGATAAAGCCGCCACCAGCGGCCGAGCGCCACATTGCGGCATATTCGGCGCGGTCCGTGGCGATGTAGTGTTCGCCGGTACGGTGCGCATTTTCGGTCACGCGCAGCGCGAGCAGGCCGGTGAGACGCCGAAAGGGTTCACGCAGGCTGTGGCGGCGGTTTTCTCCTTGCACAAGATCATGCGTCAGGCGCACCCAGCGATCGACCATTGCCAGGCGTTGATCCGGCTGGCCGTCTGCACATGGTCCGCCACGCAGTACGCCAATGAGCTGCACCAGCCTGTGCAGGCATTGTTCCGTGCGCACCAGCAGATAGGTGAGGCTGAGACTGGCGCCTTCACTGGCGGCGTTGCGCCGGGCGCGGGCCATCACCTCGCGGCATTGATCGACCAGCACCATCATGTGCAGTTCATCCTCCTGCCCGGCCGTGGGGTCGGCATGGTGCGCCCGCCAGGCTTCGGTAAAGCGCAATACTTCCGCGCCCAGATGCACGAACGGCGATTCGAATTCGATGATGCGCGGCTGGACCCGCACCAGTTCGGGCTCCAGGCCCATTGCGCCAATGCGCATGGCCAATACCTGCAAGGCTTCGAGCAGTTGCGCCTTGGTGTGCAACTGCCAGCGGCCTGCATCAGGTGTTGCATTTTCAGCCTCTGCGGATGTGCTGAAAATGGCATCCCACAAGGCCAGCTTTTCCTCAACCGATCCTGCCGCCAGCCAGAGATGGTCATCCTGTTGATGAAATACTGCGGCAAAGCAATCCTTGAGCCTTGTTGCATCAGGGACGGCAGGCAGCAGGCGACCTACTATGCGGCGCCATAGTTCAGTAAAAAACCCCGAGTTCGGCAAAATCCCGGCATCGGTATACAGGCTGACTTGCTGCGTACCGAGTAAAAGCTGTTGCAGGCAGCGGCGCAGCGTGGCGCGGTGTTTTTCATCGTTCGCCACGATATTGCGCAATGTCGCAAAAGCCGCCGCTGTGGCGGCAGCGTCCTGTGGGTCGCGTGGCCGGATGGCATCCACCAGGGCGACAAAAAAACGCAATGCGCCCCCGGGCGTATCCGCGTAGGGCCGGTCAAGAACGGCCAGGAGTGTTATGGAGGGCATGGCTGATTGTAATGGATGGGCTATGGCGGTTAAGTGTGATACAACAAGCATTGCCGCCGCCGTCGCAACAGGACGGCAGGTTTGCCGCCGTATCGCCAGCGCCGACTTTTTACGTGTTGGCGCACATGGCTGAAACCTTACACTGGCGCCATCGGCGCATGGCTATCAAAGGGAATCCCATGCAAAATCTTTTTCTCATCGGGTGCGCCCTGGCCGTTTCGCTGGCCATCATCGCCGTGGCGGGCGTCAAGCTCTCGCGCTATGGCGACATCATCGCCGAAAAAAGCGGGCTTAGCCGTGGCTGGGTGGGACTGATCCTGCTGGCGACGGTCACCTCCCTGCCGGAACTGGCGACCGGCGTATCGGCGGTGACCATCGCCATGGTGCCGGATATCGCGGTGGGCGACATTCTGGGCAGTTGCGTGTTCAACCTGCTGATCATCGTGCTGCTCGATTTCCTGTACCGCAAGGAATCCATCTACACGCGTGCGCGGCAGGGCAATGTGCTGTCGGCCGGGTATGGCATCGCGCTGATTGGTTTTGCCGGGCTCAACCTGCTGCTGTACCACGCCGGCGCGTTACCTGCCCTCGGCCATGTCGGCCTCTACACGCCGGTGATCCTGTTGCTTTATTTGCTGGCCATGCGCTCGCTCTACCGTTATGAGCAGGTGCAGATCAGGGAGTATGTCGAGGATCGCGTCGAGCAATATCCTGACATCACGCTAAAACAGGCGGTGCGGGGTTATCTGCTGGCGGCCGCTGCGGTTGTGGCGGCGGGCATCTGGCTGCCGTTTATCGCCAAGGATCTGGCGATAGTCATGGCTTGGGAGCAGAGCTTTGTCGGCACGCTGCTGGTCGCGGCGATTACCTCCGCGCCTGAAATCGCGGTAACGGTTGCCGCACTGCGCATGGGCGCGGTTGACCTGGCCATCGGCAATCTGTTGGGCAGCAACCTGTTCAACATCGCCATCCTGGCGATTGACGATCTGGCCTATCTGCCCGGCCCGTTGTTTGCCGATGTTTCCATGGCGCACGCCGCCTCCGCTTTTTCGGCCATGATGATGAGCGGGCTGGCGGTGGTCGGCCTGGTGTTGCGTCCGGCCTCGCGCATTTTCCGCACCGTGAGCTGGGTCAGCCTGCTGCTGCTGATCATCTATCTGATCAACAGCTGGTTCCTTTATCTGTATGGACACTGAAAACAACCCGCCGCCACAGCCGCCACACTGGCATTGCCTGGACAGCGCAACCGTTGCCGCACATTTGGGTAGCGACCTGCATAGCGGGCTGACCGCGCAAGCTGCCGCCGAGCGCCTGGCAAAAGCGGGCCCTAACACCTTGCGGGAGAGCCGCCGCCGCCACCCGCTCGCCATGCTGGCCGCGCAGTTCACCGACTTCATGATCCTGGTGCTGATTGCCGCCGCCGTCATCGCCGGCGTCGTCGGCGAACCGCAGGACGCCGTGGCCATCCTGGTCATCGTCCTGCTCAACGGCATGCTCGGCTTCATCCAGGAATACCGCGCCGAGCGCGCCATGGCGGCGCTCAAGCAAATGACCAGTCCGCAGGCGCGGGTGATCCGCGACGGGCAGCCTGAAATGATTGACTCAGCGGCGCTCGCGCCCGGCGACCTGGTGGAGCTGGAAGCCGGTAATATCACGCCGGCCGACCTGCGCCTGGTGCATCTGGCCTCGCTCAAGGTGGATGAATCGGCGCTCACTGGCGAGTCGCAACCCGTCGCCAAGCAGCTTGCGTTGTTGACCGGGGCTGACGCACCGCTGGGCGAGCGGCGCAATCTGGCCTACAAGGGCACGGTGGTGACTTACGGCCGCGCACGCGGCCTGGTGGTGGCTACCGGCATGCGCACCGAACTGGGCAAAATCGCCGCGCTGCTGTCGGACGATGCAGGCCAGACGCCGCTGCAAAAACGGCTGGCGCGTTTCGGCCAGCATTTGGCTGTGGCTGTGCTGGCCATCTGCGCCATCATTTTCATCGCTGGCTGGCTGCGCGGCGAGCCGCCCCTGGCGATGCTGCTCACCGCAGTCAGCCTGGCCGTGGCGGCGATTCCCGAGGCATTGCCCGCGGTGGTCACTATTTCGCTGGCGCTGGGCGCGGCGCGCATGGTCAAGCAAAATGCCTTGATCCGCCGCCTGCCCGCGGTGGAGACGCTGGGCTCGGTCACGTTCATTTGCACTGACAAAACCGGCACGCTGACGCTCAACCGCATGCAGGTCGATAGCCTGCTGGCCGATGGCGCAACCCGACCCGATCTGCCAGATGCGCAAGGCGTACAAAGTGCGCCCTGGCGCGAATTCGGCAGGGCCATGGCCTTGTGCAACGATGCCGCGATGGACGCGGCAGGCACGGCGGTTGGCGACCCAACCGAGACCGCGCTGCTCATCGCCGCGCAACAGGCCGGATTCATCAAAACGGCATTGCAGGCAGAGCTGCCACGCCTGGCCGAAATTCCCTTCGATGCGGTGCGGGCACGCATGAGCACCCTGCATCGCGAGGGCCAAGCTGTGCTGATGTGTGTCAAGGGCGCGCCAGAAAGCGTACTGCCGTTATGCCAGAGCCGACTTTCTGCCGCCGGACACATGGCTATCGACACCGCGGCTTTGCACGCCGAGGCCGAACGGCTGGCCAGCCAAGGCTTGCGTGTGCTGGCTTTCGCCTTGAAGCGTCTGCCCGCCTTGCCGGATGTCATCCATGCGGACGCATTGGAAAACGGGCTCACCTTCATTGGCCTGGCCGGCCTGATCGATCCGCCGCGTCCTGAGGCCGCAGCGGCGGTTGCCGCCTGCAAGGCCGCTGGCATCATTCCCGTGATGATCACCGGCGACCATCCGGCCACCGCGCGCGCCATCGCGCTACGCCTGGGCATGATCGAAGCGGGCGGCAAGGTGCTCACCGGCAGCGAACTCGCACGGCTGTCGCTGGAAGAATTCGAGCGCGAGGTGGCATCGGTGCGGGTTTATGCCCGCACCGACCCGGCGCAGAAAATCAAGATCGTGCAAGCCCTGCAGGACAAAGGCGAGTTCGTCGCCATGACGGGCGACGGCGTGAATGACGCCCCGGCGCTGAAGGCTGCCGACATCGGCATCGCCATGGGCAAGGGCGGCACCGACGTGGCGCGTGAAGCCGCGCACATGACCCTGCTGGATGATAACTTCGCCACCCTCGTCACTGCCGTCAAGGAAGGCCGCCGCATCTTCGACAACATCCGCAAGTTCGTCAAATACACCATGACGAGCAATTCCGGCGAGATATGGACGATCTTTCTCGCCCCCTTCCTGGGCTTGCCGATCCCGCTGCTGCCGATCCATATCCTGTGGATCAACCTGGCCACCGACGGCCTGCCGGGGCTGGCGCTGGCCAGCGAACAGGCCGATGCGCGCGTGCTGCAGCGTCCTCCGCGGCCGCCCAATGAGAGCATCTTCGCCCACGGCATGTGGCAGCACATCCTGTGGGTGGGGCTGCTGATGGGCGCGGTGGTGCTGCTCACCCAGGCCTGGGCGATCCGCAGCGGCACCGCACACTGGCAAAGCATGGTGTTTACCGTGCTCACCCTGTCGCAATTGGGCCATGTGCTGGCCATCCGCTCCGAGCGCGAGTCGCTGTTCACCCAGGGCCTGTTGTCGAATGCCCTGCTGCTCTACGCCGTGCTGTTTACCTTCTGCCTGCAAATGGCGCTGCTCTACCTGCCCTGGCTGAACCCGGTTTTCAAGACCGAGCCGCTCAGCCTGGGTGAGTTGGTCCTGTGCCTGCTTTTGTCATCGGTCGTGTTTGTGGGTGTGGAACTTGAAAAGTGGCTGGTGCGGCGCGGCTGGTTGTATGCCCCGCAGAAATGAAGTCATGCGGCAAGGCAACAAGATGCGATGCGTCACGTTGCAGCATGATCGGTCTGGTGCATGAAAACACCTTCATGTGCGGATAAGGAATCTCAATGCCGTCCTGGTCAAACGCATTTTTCAGGCGGCGCAGATATTCGCGCCGCACGTCCCACTGCGCAAGGGGCGCTACCTTGAAACGACAGCGGATTACAACTGCCGAATCGGCCCAGTTCTCCACGCCGGCAATTTCCAGTGGTTCGAGAAATTTGTCCGCGAATGCGGGATCGACGCGGATTTCCTCGCCCGTGCGCCGCATCACGGATATCGCCTGATCGATGTCTTCGCCATAGGCGATGCTGGCATCAATCACCGCGTAGGCAAAGCCCATGCTCATGTTGGTAACGGTGGTGATATTGCCATTGGGGATGAAATGCACATTGCCTGAATAGTCGCGCAATTTGAGATAACGCAGGGTCAGCTCTTCAACCAGGCCGGCCACTACGGTTGTGGCCACGGTCAGCGCGTAACGCACGACCCGCGACAAGGTGCGGATGCGCTGGCCGCTTTCTCCATCCGCCTGCCGCGAAACCAGTGCTTCCCGCAGACGGGGGATGCCGCGATGGATCACGCGCAGCGCAACGCTCCACAGGATAAGTATCAGCGCCACGCGCAGTATGGTTTCAAGGTGGTTGTGCAAACCCGTGTAGAAATATTCGAACATCGCAATTCTCTCCTGGCATTCAGAATGCCTGATCCCAGCGGATCGACAGGCGGATGGCGGCGTTGATCAGCCCGACCATGCTGTAAGTCTGGACGAAGTTGCCCCACTGCTCGCCGCTGCGGGGATCAACGTCTTCGGCCAGCAGGCCATGGCGGTTGCGGTAATCCAGCACCTTGACGAACAGTTCGCGCGCTTCGTCGCGGCGGCCGAGTGTGGCGAGCGCATTGATGTACCAGAAGGTGCACACGAGAAAAGCCGTCTCCGGTGCGCCAAAGTCGTCCTCGTCCACATAGCGGAAAATGAAGTCGCCGCGCCGCAGCTCACGCTCAATAACCGCCACGGTCGCAATGAAGCGGGGGTCGTCCGCCTCGACGAAATTGACTTCCACAAGCAGCAGCAGGCTGGCATCAATGCCCTGTCCATCCAGGCTGGCGCTAAAGCAGCCCAAGGGTTCGCTCCATGTCCGCCGCAGGATATCTTCGCGCAGCCGGTTGGCCTGCCCGCGCCAGTATTCTCCTCTGTCGTGCAATGCCAGATGCGCCGCGATTTTGGCCAGGCGGTCACAGGCAACCCAGCACATCACCGCAGAATAGGTATGCACCCGGCTGCTGCCGCGAAACTCCCAGAGGCCGGCGTCCGGCTGGTCGTAGACCGCCACGGCGCGCTCGCCCAGCGGCTCCAGCCGGTGGAACAGCGTCGCATCTCCCTGCCTTGTCAAGCGCCGGTCGAAAAACAGATGCGTGGCGGCGAGTATCACCGAGCCATAAACGTCGTGCTGCACCTGCCGATAAGCGTCGTTGCCAACCCGCACCGGCCCCATGAGCCGGTAGCCGGGCAATTCGGGAACCTCCCGTTCCTCCAGCCGGGCGCGCTCGTCAATGCCATAGACCGGCTGCAAGCCATTGGTGGCAGCGGCGGCGACGTTCACGATGTAAGCGATGTAACGCTCCATCAAATGCGTCACGCCCAGGCGGTTGAGCGCATTGACGACGAAATAGCCGTCGCGCAGCCAGCAATAGCGGTAATCCCAGTTGCGCATGCTGTTGGGCGCTTCCGGGACGGATGTGGTCATTGCGGCGATGATCGCGCCCGTGTCCTCATAGGTATTGAGCTTCAACGTGATGGCGGCGCGAATGACGGCGTCCTGCCATTCAAATGGAATACCCAGGGTGCTCACCCATTGCCGCCAATAGTGTGCAGTCTCTTCCAGGAAATATTGTCCAAGCTTGTCCGCCGCCTGAGGCGCCGTTTCATCCGGACCGAACAGGAAGGTCAGATTGTCTTCCAGGAAAAAGGCCGTCTCCTGCAGCACGGCGGTAATCGAGGCATCGGTCGTCAGCCGCACCACAAGATCCGGGGTGACATAACGGACATGGTTGCTGCCCCAGGTCGCGCCCGGCCGTTGGCTGCCGTAACTGCAGGCTGGCCGCAGGCGCAGCGTGATGCGTGGGGAACCGGCCAGGCGCTTCAGCTTGCGCACCAGCATCATGGGCCTGAAGATGCGGCCATGCTGGTAAAAGCGCGGCGCAAAATCGGTCACCTCGATACAGCCGCCGTGCTGGTCATACAGCCGCGTGACCAGCACGGCGGTATTTTCCAGGTACTGTTGCTCCGCACGGGCGAAGTCGATCACGTCGATGGCGAAAAAGCCAAAGTCATCCGTGTCGCGGCGCTCACGCAGCAAGGAACAAAAGAACGGGTCGCCATCGAAACGCGGCAGGCATCCCCAGACCATCTCGGCGCGTTCATCGATCAAGACGCCAAGCGTGCAATTGCCGATCAATCCAAGATCAAGACTGCTCATGAATCGTTTTCCCTTCATCCACATTGACGGCCAGCCATCGGCGCACGGCTGCCACATCCGGCAATCGCCAGCGCGCGCAAGTCTGGCCCTTGCCAACCTTGATCGAATGCCCGCCCAGCCGGTTGACCATCTTAAAGCCATGTTCATCGGTGATGTCATCCCCGATGAACACCGGTAGCCGTCCGTAAAAAGGCATCTGTTGCATGAATGCGGCGATGGCTGTTCCCTTGTCCTGAATAACGGGTTTGAGTTCCAGCACATACCGGCCTTTCTGCAGTTGCAGGGGCAACCCGCTTTCTGCCAGCCAAAGGTACATCTGGCGGTGGATGTAGCTGGCCAAGTGCGGCGCGTGCCGGTAATGAATGGCCAGTGTCAGGCCTTTGTCTTCCAGCAGCAAACCACGATGGCTGGAGGACAGGATGGACAGGCGACGTTTGAGTCCATCCAGCGCGGCGGATGGCGTACCCTGGTACGCCTGTATATGGCCCTGTGCATCACGCAATTCCAGCCCATGCTGGCCGGCGATTGGAATGCGCATGCCGCTCAGGCGTGCATCAAGGTCGGCCAGCGCACGGCCGCTTATCAGCGCAAGCGCCCCGCCACAGGCGCGATACAAGCGCGTGATCAGGCCAAGCAAAACATCATCGACGTGAATCGCGTCCGGGCTGTCCGCGAAGGCGACCAGTGTGCCATCGACATCCAGGAAATAGGCCCAGTCGGTTTGGGGCTGCGGTGGTACGTTGTTTTTTCGTTGCGCCATCTGCTTGCTCATTTTGTGGAAATACCATTGCTGGTCGGTTCTGACTGTTTGATCGTCCGCCGCCTCCTCATCCGCGCCGCGTCCAGCAACATGCGGCCGGCCCAGCGGTAGATATTGAATTCGCGCACCAGGGCGCGCATCAGCCGCATGCGGTCGCGCTGCTCAGACTCCGGCATAGTGAGCGCAAGGTGCAAGGCGGCGGCGCACTGGTCCATATCGTAAGGGTTGACAATCAACGCTTCGGCAAGTTCGCTGGCGGCGCCGGTAAACTGCGACAGGATCAGCACGCCGCGCTCATCGTCCCGTGCGGCGATGAATTCCTTGGCGACCAGGTTCATGCCGTCATGCAGGCTGCTGACAAAACAAAGGTCAGCCGCCCGGTAATGGGCATAGACGGATTCTGTTTCATGATTTTCTATTTTAAGCAGAATGGGCGCCGCCACATCTGTCCGTCCTGCGGTAAAGCGTTCATTGATCGCTTGCGCCAGCGACCGTACCTGGGCCTCGTAGGCTTGATATTCGTCGATTTTGGAACGCGATGGCGCGGCAATCTGCATGAAGCTGAAACGGCCGATCCATTCCGGTTGCAGTTCCAGCAGGCGCTCGACAGCGCGGAAGCGCTCGATGATGCCCTTGGTGTAATCCAGGCGATCCACGCCGATGCCGAGCAGATGGTCCAGGGGCAGGCCGTTGGTTTGGCGGACTTCCTCACGGCACGCCGCGACGGGTTTTTTCAGCAGATCAGGGTCTGGCGGCCAGGTGATGGAAATCGGGTAGCGGTGCACAGCCGTCAGTTCGCCGCCCAGGCTGACCGCGAACGCATCGCGATCCACGCGCGCTTCGAGCAGGCGATCGACGGTGTCGACGAAATTATTGCAGTGGGTCTGGGTATGGAAACCGAGAATGCTGCTGCCCAGCAAGCCCGAAAGAATCTCCTCGCGCCACGGGCAGATGGAAAACGCTTCCTGATTCGGCCAGGGGATGTGCCAGAAAGTAATGATCGTCGCTTCAGGCAGTTTCTCGCGGATCATGCGGGGCACCAGGGCGAGGTGGTAGTCCTGGACCAGCACGATCGGCGCTGGCGTGTCGGCTTCCTCGATGACGGCCTTGGCGAATTTGCGGTTGACCGCCACATAGTGTTTCCAGTCGCCTGAACGGAACGTCGGGCGCACGTGGGCATTATGGCAAAGCGGCCACAGGCCCTCATTGGCAAAGCCGTAGTAGTAACCCGACTCCTCCTCCGCGCTGAGCCATAGCCGGCGCAGATTGTAGGCCGGCTTGTCCGGCGGCACGCGCACACGATCCTGCGCGTCCACTACCTCCCGGTCCGCCGAGCCGCTACCATGGGCAATCCAGGTGCCGGAGCAGGTGCGCATCACGGGCTCCAGCGCGGTCACCAGACCGCTGGCCGGACGGTGCACTTTGATCTGCCCGCCGTGCCGTTCATGGCTATAGGGCTCGCGGTTGGATACGACAATGACATTCTCGCCGCGCAATTCGCCGCGGAGGATGGCGCGCAGGCTGTTTGGTGTCCAGCTGATTTGGCTTTCGTCGCGTGAGCGCACCTCCAGCTCCAGCCCCTGCACCAGTTTTTGCAGATCCCGTGCGATGGGGCGCAGTTCCGGCGGCGCCTTGGGTGAAGCGTCAGGCCGCCGAAAGAGCCCTTCGCCACGCATCAAGGCGCGCATGCCCTGCACCCAGCCACGCCAGGAAAGCTGTGCAATGGCGACCGTGAGCAGGGAGATGATCACCGCCAAACCGACAAAAAAATAAAACAGGTAACGCCGCGTTTCTTCGCTGCGCCGTTCTACAAAGCTCATGTCCTGTATCAGGATCAACTGACCTTGCGGCGCATTAGCGCTGGCTAACGGCATCACGGTGACATGCAGCAGGCCTTGCGCTTGTGGCAGGAGATGGTTGGCGGAACGATTGAAGCGTTCAAGATCATTGCACTGTATTTCCGGCGGTAATAGCCTGGATGCGATGGGCGCGCTCGTGGGCAACGGGCAGTAAGCCACTGCGTAGATACGCTCATCCCACGTCAGCTTGTTGAACAAGTCGACGGTTTTTCTGCTGGAGGCTGCTGCCAGTTGCTCCAGCAACGGCTCCTGGATGGTATTGGCGACCAACGTGGCGCGCACCTCAAGGTCACGCACGAACCAGCCCAAAGTCAGTTTGTCGGCGAAAGGCACGACCGCATAGGCAATACCGCTCAAGATGAGTATCAAGGGCAGGACAAAGCGAAGAGAGAGTTTCATCGGGAAGGGATCCTTTCTTCCAGGTTATAAAAACACTTGCAACCTGCAGAGCAATGCGCTGCTTACGGCCAGAAAGCCAAAGGCTTTATCAAACTTTATCAACATCAGGCAAATACCCCCATGCCGCCAATGCCCTCCGCTTTCTGTTGCAAGATCAGGCCGGAAGCCTGTGCCCATACCAGTGGGGCGGGTGCAAGGAAAGCGCAAAAAAGGGCGATGAGAGGGCGATGAGAGGGCGGGGAGAGCCCGGTTGATGGTGGAGAGCCTGGCCATCCATTTGCGGAAACCGCATGCTGCTACCTGTACGTGGCAGGGTTGATCAATTACTGCGTCCTTTTTAAGAATAACGCATTTTTACAGAGTGCTTGTTGGCAAACCCATTTATGCGATAGTCCAATCAGATCATCTGCATGCGGCGGCATGCGATTTGCATTGGCAGCATGGGGCGCATGCCAACTGGCTGCTTAGCGGAAAGTCGGCTGTGGCGGGACGGCGCGCCGTCATCCCGCCGCGCACAGAATGCATGGTTTTATGCGCCAATGCAAGCCTTCGCATGCGCCGTGCGCTCCGGTAAACTGCTCGTCCGGGTCCCTTCGGCGAGATAGCCGCCGGGCTGATCGCCGCGCGTGGTGATGACTATCCCGATTCATGTAAAGGGAAAAACTTGATGCTGATTTTTTTACTGCTGACCCTGCTGTTCCCCGCCAGCGCCTTTGCGGCTGATGCCGCCAGTGCCCCCGTGGGTGAAAACCTGCTGTGGCTGGCGCTGATCCTGATGAGTGCACGGCTGTTCGCGCCACTCGCCCAACGCATTGGCTTTCCGGCCGTGCTGGGTGAATTGCTGCTCGGCGTGGCGCTGGGCAATATGGCGTTGCTCGGCATCCCTTATTTCAGCGCGATTCCGCACGATCCCATCATCGCCTTCATCGCCGAACTCGGCGTGATCGTGCTGCTGCTGCAAATCGGCTTGGAAACGCAGCTCAAGGATCTGGTCGCCGTCGGCCCGCGCGCATTCAGCGTGGGCGTCATCGGCATCGTGATGCCTTTCATTCTCGGCGCCTGGGTAGTCGGGCCGTGGCTGCTGCCGGGCAAGGATGCGAATGCCTATATGTTCCTCGGCGCCACGCTGTCGGCCACGTCGGTGGGCATTACCGGCCGTGTGTTTCGTGATCTGGGCAAGCTGGATTTGCCGGCTGCGCGCATCGTGCTCGGCGCGGCGGTGATTGATGACGTGCTCGGTCTGGTGATTCTCGCCGTGGTTTCCAGCCTGGTGACGGTCGGCACGGTGAGCGCCGGCGCCGTCAGCCTGATTCTGGCCAAGGCGGTGTTGTTCCTCGGCGGCAGCATCGGCATCGGCCGCATGATTGCGCCGTGGACCAGCCGCTCACTGGCCTGGCTGGATGACGGGCCGGCGATGTTGTTCGCCCAGGTGTTGTCCACCGCGCTGGCTTTGTCCTGGCTGGCGCATGTCATGGGGCTGGCGCCGATCATTGGCGCATTTGCCGCAGGTCTGTTGTTCGAGCCGGTGTTCCTGCGCAAATTCGAGCGGCCGACTATCGTGCGCGAAATCGAGCCGCTGTTGCCTGCGGGTGAATCCGGTCTGGTTGAGCGCGTCAGGGACATTCTGGCCAAGCACACCGGCCAGCAGCATGAGCATTTGATCGAGCCGATCGGTTATTTCTTCGTCCCGGTGTTTTTCGTGCTTACCGGCATGCAGGTCGATTTGCAGACGCTGGCCGATCCGGCCCTCCTGATAGTCGGCCTTGGCGTCACGGCGGCGGCGGTGGTCGGCAAGCTGGCCGCTGGCTTGGCTGGCGGACGCGAAGCGGGCGGCTGGCTGGTCGGTTGGGGCATGGTGCCGCGCGGCGAAGTCGGGCTGATTTTCGCGATGACCGGGCGGCAACTGGGTGTGATGAGCGAGGCGATGTTTTCTGTCATCGTCATCATGGTCATTCTTACCACGCTGATCACGCCGCCGGTGCTGACGCTGCTGCTGAAAAGTCGGCGCTGACAGGACGGCGCGCAGCGTCCAATCCATCGAGCGGCTGCGCGCAATCGTCAGTCAGTGCTCAATCCCAGCCGCCGCGATCATGGCGGCCGCCATGACGCCCGCCGCGCCATACATCGTGATCATCCCAATCGTCCCGGTCACGGCGGAATTCGTGATGGTATCCGTAATAACCACGCCCGCGCGGTTCAACATAGATGACCCGTGGGCTGTAATACGGCTGGCTGTAATACACCACCGGGCGCGGCGCCATATAAACCGGCGCTGCGACATAACGCTCGCCCCGGTAGCCACGCGATCC
>JBAQUE010000012.1:0-7841 GCA_049297315.1 Rugosibacter sp. | reverse complement strand
TTGTAGGAGCCCGATTCATCGGGCGATAACCTGCACCGTGTTGCCTGACATTGCATCGCGGGTGAGAAACGGCCACAATACCCGTGTGGCGTATGTCATGCCGGATATGTTTCCGCTTTCCTGCTTGATATGATTGCCACAGGAGTCAGGCCTTGCCAGATTTCAGCATTTGTTTTGTTGGCCGGTGCGTTTTCACGGTGAAGGAGATTGCATCATGCGACTACTGATGTCCCTGGTCTTTATTGGTTTCAGCCTGATCCATCCGCTGGCTTTGGCCGGCATTGCAGGCGAGGTGACACTCAGCAGCGGCGAGGTGCATGTTGGCAAGCTGACCGGTGCCGCTGTCAGTGCGGGTACCCAGGTCAACGAGGGGGACGCGCTGACAACCGGGGCTGATGGCTATTTGCATATCAAGCTGGTGGACAACGGCTTGCTGATCCTGCGGCCCAATTCCAGTGTTGTTGTTTCTGACTATGCCCGCGATGCGGATAATCCGGCGCAGTCGCGGATGCGCATCGATGTCGCGCGGGGCGCCGTGCGCAGTGTCACCGGCGCCTGGGGCAAGGCGGCGCCCAAAAAATTCCGCTTGAACACACCGGTGGCGGCGCTGGGTGTGCGCGGTACTGATTTCACCGTGTTCACCACGGCGGATGTCACCCGCGCTGCGGTGGCCTCAGGCGGGATTGTGATGACTCCGCTGGGGGGCGCCTGTTCCGCAAGCGGCGTGGGGCCTTGTGAGGGTGCGTTGTCAGCGGAGCTTTTTGCGGGCAATCAGTTCCTTGTGTTGCAGGCCAGGGCTGGCGGCGCCAAGGCGGAAATCATTGATGGGCGCCATCTGGATATGCATTCCGAAAAGGCTGCGCCGCCTTCTCCGGCAGGGCCAACTGCCGCCCCGTCAGGCAAGGATGCGTCGCTGTTGTATCCCGGCTACCTGGATCCCACGGCGCTGGATGCCCTGCTGGTGGATGCAGCCTCTCCCGCACCCGCGCCAACGCGAATCAAATGGGGCCGTTGGGAAGCCTTGCTTGACCCTAGCCATCCGAGCGACATTCCCGTCGACCGCAGCATGGTGGCTGTGAATGCGAAGTTTGCGTTGTTCCGCGACAATGCGCCGGCGTTTGTGATGCCGCATGAGGGAACGGCTTCTTTTCGCCTCGATAATCAGGAGAGTTTTTTTTACGATGCGGCTTCCCGCCAGGCAACGCCTGCAAGCATCAGCAATGCAAAACTTTCGGTGGATTTTGCAGCGCAAACTTTTGCCACCGCCTTTACCATGCAAAACAGTAACCTGAGCACTTATATCCAGGCCAATGGCGGCCTGTTGCCGGATGGCCGCTTCATTTCCAGCATCATTTCGTCGAATGCGTCGGTTAGCGGCGTACTGGCTGGAACCAATGCCAGCGAGGCTGGCTTTCTGTTTCATCAGCCGGTCACGCCAAACATCACGGCGTATGGCGCAACTCATTGGGCGCGATGACGAAAGAAGAAGCGCGTTGGGCCAAAATAAGTATTGCGGGTTTCAATCTATTTTGGATATTGAACAGCCCACTGGTTCGGGCGCAGCAGCCAGTGGACAGCGATGCCGCTTATGAACAAGCACAGGAGTCGCTGCGCAAGGATAATTTTGCGCTGGCCGTCGAGCAATTGGAGGCATTGCGCCTGCGTGATAAAAATCATGCGGGCGCGCTGCTTGACCTGGCTTACCTGTATTGCCACGCAGGGCAAAAAACCCGGGTTGATGAACTATTGCTGACGCTGGAGGCAGAGTTTTCGCCACCGCCACGGATCATGGACTTGATCCGCGAACTCCATCAGCGGGATTGTTCTGTCAGCCAGCGCAGGACCAAATGGGGAGTGGCCGTGGCGCTAGGGCGCGATTCCAATGTTAACCAGGGCAGCCTGGTCAAATCATTCCCGCTGAGTTCAGGTTTGAATCTGGAACTGACTGACGATTTCCTGCCAAAATCCAGCCCGTTTTTCAGCTTGAGCGCCTATGTCAGCCACGTGCTGGATAGCAATAATCTGGTCTATGGCGCTTTGCTGGCCCAGCAATATCCGGCGGCATCCAGTTTCGACCTGGCCGGGTTTTCCGCCGGCCACATGCGCGTCTTTCCAGGCCAGGACTGGTTGGTATCCACCGACACGAACGCGACCATGAGAACTTTAGGCAATGCCTTGTATTACGAGGCATTGTCGGGAAGCGTCCAGGTAACTCCCGCCACTCATCAGGCAGACCGCCCCTTCGGCTTTGACATGCGTGTGGCGTATGCCCATTACCCTACCCGCGTGGGACTCGATAACCTGGAAGCGACTTTCCTGATCCCCTATCGCCGGCAAATTTCGGACAAGCTGAACGCGCGTTTTTCAGCAGGCTGGATGATCGACAAGGCCCTGGGTAGCCGACCCGGCGGAAACCGCACGGGAGAGGTTTTTGGCGCCGAGTTTTTCTACCAGTATTCCCGTGCGTGGAATTTTCGTGCCGGGTGGGTAGGCAAGTGGCTCAAGGGCGAGGAGCCCTATGCCCCGCCATTGCTCGCGATGGTCAGGGAGCAACGCCAGCAATTCACCTCTGTCGCTGCCGATAGGCGGCTGACCGAGAACAGCTTGCTCAGGGTTGAGCTACAGCGTTCTGACAACGCGGATACAGTCCCTATTTACCGCTACAAAAGTAATTATGCCGTGGTGTCGTGGGTCTGGGAAGGTGGCAAATGAAGGGCGGCGCAATCCTTCGGGCCTGCACGCAGACGCCTGAGCATGAAAATGGCATGTCCGGTATCGCCCACCTTCACCATGGCTGCCTCCATTGCCGCAGGTTGCAGAAGGCGATGGCGTGGTAGGCCGTTTCCCGACCTTATTGACCATCCGCATCGGCATCGGCTTGTTGGCTTGTGCGCTGGCGCTGCTTGTGGAATGGCAGCGTCCGGCTTTCATCGTGCGGCTGGATGAGGGCCTGCGCGACAGTTTTGTGCAGCTGACAGCAGAGCAAAGTCCGGAGGACCGGCTAGTCGTGGTCGATATCAATGAGGCCGCGTTGCGCGAGATCGGCCCCTGGCCCTGGCCACGCCAACGGGTGGCTGATCTGGTGGAAATCCTGCTCGGCCCTTATGCCGCCCGGGCCGTGGGCCTGGATATTGTATTCACCGAGCCCGGCAATGCGCAGGGAGACGCCCGGCTGGCTTCGCTGGCGCAGCATGCACCTTTGAATCTGGCGCAGGTATTTGACTACACGCCGCGTAGCCCGCCCATTTTGCAGGGCAGGTTAGCGGGCGGCGAAGACCAGCAGCCGGGTCTTGACGGCGCGCCTGCCTATGGGTTTATAGCCAACCATGCCGGGCTTGCGGATGCGCGCTGCGTTGGCAACATAGGCTATATGCCGGATGCCGATGGCATTTTGCGCCACACGCCGTTGCGCACGCGCTATGCAGGGCGGGATTATCCCCACTTCGCCAGTGCATTGCTGTCTTGTGCGACCCGCTCTGCTGCATTTCCTGAGGGCATCCAGGGGCTTTGGCGTGTGCCCTATACCCACGCCTTGTCTGCCTATACGGTGATTGGGGCAGCCGACATTCTGCAGACCAATGCACCGCGCCCGCTGATCGCCGGGCGCTTTGTATTGGTGGGTTCATCTGCGCTTGGGCTGGGCGACCGGGTAAGCACGCCGCTGACGCCGCTGAGTAGCGGCATCATGGTACACGCGGCCAGCCTTTCCGGTTTGCTGGACCTGGCTGAGGGCCGGCTTAACCCGCCTCAGTCCGGGCGTGGCTGGCTGCTGGCCTGGTGTGCGCTGAGCGTCACCTTGGCGGTGATATTCATCGCCCGGCTTGCGGCATGGGAAGGGCTTCTGCTGTTGGTTGGTTTTGTCATTTGCTGGCTGGTTCTGGCTTTTGCCGGGGTTGCGCACCAGGTTGAATGGTCGATAACGGGGCCACTGTGGGCATATTTTTTCCTGCTATTGGTGGCCATACCAAACGAGTGGTGGCAAGCCCAGCGCAAAAGCCGCCGCCTGCTGGATACGCTTGCGCACTACGTGGCGCAGCCGGTACTGGATGAGATAGTGCGGCTGGACCTCCAGCACAGCCTCGAACCGACGCTGCGTGAAGTTACCGTGCTGATTGCCGACATGGAGAGATATACCCATGCAACCTCGTCACTGTCCCTGGTGGATGCGGCCACATTGACCAAGGGTTTTCTGGACTGCCTGACGCGCCCGGTACTGGCTTGCCATGGTACGCTGGACAAGTACACAGGTGACGGGCTGGTAGCCTTTTGGGGCGCGCCACTGGATTGCACAGATCAGGCAGACCGTGCGGTGGGTGCGGCGCTGGATATCCTGGCGGAAGTAGATGCGTTCAATACCCGCCGTCAGGCGCTCGGGTTTGCGCCGGTGCGCGTGCGGATTGGGATTGAGAGTGGCCGCGCGCTGGTGGGGGATCTGGGGACTCCTTTCCGCAGCACTTATACCGCTGTCGGCGACTGCATCAATTTTGCGTCCCGGCTGGAGGTCGCTGCCCGCGATTTGCCAACCCGGTTGGTGATTGGCTCAGCAGCCAATGCCCGCCTGGTGCAACACCAAACGCTTTCGCTTGGGGAAATCACTTTGCGCGGCACGCAAACGACGATTGAGGTATTTACCGCTTCGACAGGTGCGATATAGCAAAACATGCACTGTGCGGACGGCACGCACAGGCGCCATCGGGAACATCATCGCTTCAAAAACAAAAGGATACCCACTTTGTTTGCGCTATCCCGTCCTTTTTGTTCCTGCGTGCAAAACAGCGCTGAGGATAATCGAGACTGAATGGAGAAAGCCAGCATCAGCGCTGGAGAAAATGCAGGCAACCAGCAGGCAGTACGATGGCGCTGCCAGTTCGCGGGTTCTCCAGCAGTAGCCGATCTCCTGTCACCAGCACTGAGGAAGGCTCGTTTGCCAGCAGCGCCCATAGGTGTTCGCCGCCTGAGTCGGGTGCGGGATGGGCGGCATCATTCGGCGGCTCTCGCCAAATGGCGTTGGCGACGATCTCGGTGAGTAGCGTACCCTGCTTTCGCGGGGAGGCTTCTCCATGGCCCACTCCGCTCGGTTATTACACAGCACGCTTGCCCGAGCAGTTGTTAACTATTGGCGCGGTATAGTGAATTTTTAAATTTTGCGCAGGCTCAGGGGAGGGCTCATCCGTTAACGTGCCGGATCAATAACAGGAAAAAAATCAATGCCCACTTGTAAAACCCGTGACAAATATCACAAAAAAGCGTAATCTCTTTTGTGATATTTGTCACAAATCGCCTGATAGTTTTACGTTCGACATTTCCAGCTCGCCGTTTGCGCGCTGAATCACGCCACTGTCCATGGAAGTTTCAATAAAAACGCATGATGCCAAAATTTGTTCTCCCCAAGAATGAACTGACCCAGATGCTGCTGGGATTTAAGCGGACATTCAGGACGATAGGCGTATTCAGCGCCATCACCAATTTGTTGATGCTGGTGCCTTCGCTGTACATGCTGCAGGTTTATGACCGGGTGTTGACCGGCCGCAATGAAATTACCCTGCTGATGCTTACCTTGATGATGCTCGGGGCTTATTTATTCGTGAGCGCACTTGAGTTTGTGCGCAGCCTGATCCTGGTGCGCACCGCAGCGCACATGGATATGCGCTTGAACAAGCGCGTTTATACCGCGGCATTTGAACAAAACCTCAGGCGCAGCGGTACAAATGCCGGGCAGGCGCTGCAGGATTTGACGAGCCTGCGCCAATTCATGACCGGCAATGGGCTGTTTGCGTTCTTTGACGCGCCCTGGTTTCCGATTTACTTGCTGGTCATTTTTATGTTCAATCCCTGGCTGGGCTTGTTTGCGACTTTCGGTTCGGCCGTTTTGGTGGTGTTGGCCATCGTCAATGAGCGGGTGTCGCACAAGCCGCTGGCTGAGGCAAACTCAATGGCCATCGCGTCTGCAAATCTGGCGACCAATAATCTGCGCAATGCCGAGGTAATCGAAGCGATGGGCATGTTGCCCAATTTGCAGGCGCGATGGCTGAAACTGCACACCAAGTTCTTGCATTTACAGGCGGAGGCGAGCGAGAAAGCGGGCATCGTCGGCGCCATCACCAAATTCGCGCGGATTTCACTCCAGTCTTTGGTGCTCGGATTGGGGGCCTGGCTGGCCATTAACGGCCATATCACGCCAGGCATGATGATCGCCGGTTCCATCCTGATGGGCAAGACACTCAGTCCGATAGAGCAGTTGATTGGTGTATGGAAATCATTCGCCAGCACGCGCAGCGCGTATGAACGGTTGAGTAAATTGCTGGAGGAAAACCCGCCCCGCCAGGCAGGCATGGAGCTACCTGCGCCCCACGGCAACCTGTCGGTCGAAGGCGTTGCCGCCGCACCGCCGGGCGCGACAGTACCTGTTATCCGCGGGTTGAGTTTCGCCATCAGCGCAGGTGAGGTATTGGGCATCATCGGGCCAAGTGGCGCTGGAAAATCAACACTGGCGCGCTTGCTGGTCGGCGTGTGGCCGGCTTCGCATGGCAAGGTACGCCTGGACAGCGCCGATATTTACCAGTGGAACAAGGATGAGCTGGGGCCGAATATCGGCTATCTGCCGCAGGACATTGAATTGTTTGGCGGGACGGTCAGCGAAAACATCTCCCGCTTTGGCGAGGTCGATGCGGAAAAGGTGATCACTGCGGCAAAACGCGCCGGGGTGCATGAGATGATTTTGCATTTTCCGAAGGGCTATGACACCTTGCTGGGTGATGGCGGCGCGGGACTCTCTGGCGGCCAAAAACAACGCCTGGGGCTGGCGCGCGCCATGTATGGCGACCCGGCGGTACTGGTGCTGGATGAGCCCAACTCAAATCTGGATGAGGCAGGCGAGGCAGCATTGGTCAACGCCATCAATGACTTGCGCGAGCATGGCAAGACGATTGTGCTGATCACCCACCGCACCAGCGTGATCAGCATCACGACAAAACTATTGTTGCTGCGCGATGGTGTAGCCGAATTGTTTGGTCCTACGCCACAGGTATTGGCGGAGTTGCAAAAGCGTCAGCAACAGGCCCAGGCGGGCGCCCAAGCGCGCCTGGCCGCCGTCAACAGTTAAGCCCCGGAACGAGATGAAACCAATGAGGAACTTGATAAAAAAGACGGATGCTCCTGCCGTTCTGGTGCATGATGACACCCTACCCTTGATAGTCAAGACAGACCATGCACATTTTTCGCGAATTGGCTGGATTATCGTGCTGCTGGGTTTTGGCGGTTTTCTGATCTGGGCATTTTTTGCGCCCCTGGATAAGGGGGTTCCCGTCCAAGGTACAGTCATGGTGTCTTCCAACCGCAAAGCTATCCAGCATCCAACGGGGGGGCGGGTTGAAGACATCCTTGTCAAAGAAGGTGATGTCGTCAAGGCCGGGCAAGTGCTGGTGAAAATGAATGACGTTGCGGTGCGCGCCGCCGCCGCCAGCAGCCGGGCGCAGTACTTCACTGACCGCGCCGTAGAGGCGCGTCTGATCGCGGAACGTGATGGCAAGCCTAAGGTGTCTTTTGCGGACGAATTGACTGAGGCCGCTAAGGCAGATCCATCCATCGGCGGCAATATCAGCCTGCAACAACTCTTGTTCAGCTCGCGCCAGTCAGCCTTGAAAAGTGAACTTGCGGGGATTGACCAGGGTATCGCCGGCTTGAAAATTCAAACTGAGGGTTTGCAAAATTCGCTGGCTAGCAAACAAGAGCAACTGGTGTTCTTGAAAGAGCAGTTGGCAGGCATGCGGGATTTGGCCAAGGATGGCTATGTTGCACGCAACCGGCTGCTGGAGCTGGAACGCACCTATGCGCAATTGAAT
>JBAQUE010000011.1:0-2664 GCA_049297315.1 Rugosibacter sp. | reverse complement strand
CCATACCAGCATGTGCGGTTTCTTCAGCAGGGCAACCGGAGAATAAGAGAAATACACATCACCCGTTTTCTGGTCGATGGGTATGGTACGAATGATGATGTTCTCCGCCGAAGGTAAAGGATATTCGGTATACGATTTGCTGGCGACATCAAACCGGTACATCCGGCTTGCGCTTCCGCCCCCCATCCAGACCGCGTTGCTAAATGCGTCCCAGTTGGCCGAGTAAGGCGCCGCCGCACGATCCGGCAACGGATAGTTGCCAACTGTCTTGTTCGTCTTGGCATCATAAACAAGCAAGGAGCCAGCGCCATTCAAGGGCACATAAAGGATATCGTTTTTATCAATGGTCAAGCGGCGCGGACCATCGCCACGCGGAATGGCGACAACCTTTTCAAGCTTCATGGTTTCCGTATTGACTGAAAAGAGGGATCCCTCCAGTTGTGTGAACCAGACATGTTTGCCATCAGCAGTCATTACTCCACCATAGATACCGGAGACTAGAGTCCGCTCGCCAACTTCTGGCGCTTCGCCTGTCGGTGGCCCATCAACCACAACTGTTTTGCCTGTTTTTGGATCAAGGCGTACCAACTGGTTTGTTCCTCCCAGGCTGGACCAGACACCGCCACCCGCATCAAAACCGACTTCAAACCCCGCCTTGTAGGCAATGCTGTGAATCAGACCGCCGCCTTCGCTTCCTTCAGTCCAGCCTGATTTCCCGACCAGCCACGTCTGCCAGGTTTCAGTTTCCGGATCAAACCGTCCCATGTGGCTGGAAACCTGGAAAGTTACCCAAATCTTGCCATCATGGTCAGGAACCAAGGTATGTGCGCCCGCCAGCCCTTTGGGGAAAGGCATCATCCTGAGTTCGCCTGTCGCAGGGTTAAGGCGCGCCATACGGGGATTAACCCAATCGGCTGCATACATGAAAAGCGTACCGTCCTTCTTGCGGGCGATCGCACTGTCATGCCACATGGACTGATCAGGCGGAGGCAACTGATATTCACGGATCAGCGTAGCCGGACCACCAATAGGCGCAAGCAGCTTCTGATAATCGGCAAATGCATAGGTATCAAATTTCTTCGGCATGTACTTGGTCAGCATGGGCACCATCATGGCCTCATCCTGCTTGCTGAACCCATTATTGCCATCGTGTGAAAATGTCTTCAACGGGTACTTCGAAACATCTCCGGCATCCCCTGGTGCAATGGCGACTGCCTTGACACGCATGAATCTCATCACGTCATACCAGACCTTTTCTCTTTGATCGTCTGGCAGCCCAGAAAACTTGGCGATGTAGTCCATTGCCTTGGGAAACGGGAAATGGTGGCACTGCGCGCAGTTGAGGACAATGGAATGCGCCGCCGGCTTATCCGGGAAGCCCGCCATCCATGCCGAACCTGGAACCTGCGAGGCGACATTATCGATGTGTTTCACATCGACTGAAGCGACATAACCCTTCCCCTGCATTTTGATTTTTGGCGCGCCGACTGGCACATAGCCTATCTTTTGTATGCGTAGCGACTTTGCAGTCAGCTTACCCGCCTCAATATCCGGAAACGCAAAATGTCCATCGGTAGAGGTATAAGTAGTCAGTGTGCTTGAATTAAGCCCCTTCGCCGCCACTGTGACGATTACGCCACCAACCGGCTGACCATCACCATCATTAACACGGCCTTCGAGTGGCGCAGCCATTGCACCACCCGCCATTGTCATCAGCACCGATGCGCACACGCCGCCAAGCAGCGTCCGCATGTCCATTGACGCGGACATTCGACTCGCATATCCATTTCGGAATTCAAATAGTTTCATGAAACTCTCCTCGCTACTGAGCTAAATTATCATCCCGGAAACCATGGGCCCATGATTTCCGGGTCTTCACTTCCAATGGTCAGACCAACCCAATCATTCCAGCAAAGATTGAGCTACGGCCCAATGATTGTGCCGCACCGTGATTTCCTCATCACATATCTGGATTTCCTTCAAAACGCCAGAAGCCATCATCTGTTGCGTCCCCTCCAGCGTTCCCATGTCCTCACGCAACACGTCGCGTGAATGCGCCATGGTGTACTCTTGGCTGACGACATCGCCGGCCGTTTCCGGCTTGTACATATATTGTCGAACCTCGAAATGGGTTTTCCCCTCCGACAATGGCCAGTACAAAAACATCAAATACCAGCCGTTGGCAGTACCGAATTGCATGTTGGGGAAAACGACGGTGACATCAAACGCCCACAGGGGGTTTTTCGCAGGATTAACCCCAGGCGGCAACTTTGCGCTGGTCGCCGAGGTCGCCGGATACAGAGGCGTCTTGGCGTAGAAAAATGTTTTGCCTTCAACTTCCGTCGGCTTGTAATTCGGATTGGCATACACCGACCCAATCCGATGCTTACCAAACAACCGCACATCGTTGAAGTGGCAATCCGGGTTGTCCGGGCTGGCAAATGAGTCGCGCAGAGATTTTGCATGCAAGGTCGGTGCATGATAGGCCTCGGTGTTCGCGTCAATGAAGATTTTCCAGTTGCAATCCACGTCGATATGCCATTTGCCACGCAGCTCCATACCTTCAAAGTAGCCATCGTACTTCCCGGCCATCTCGCCCAGTTGCTCCAACAAGGTTTCTTTGGGCTTGACTGCCACGTTGATGAATATAAACCCGTTCCATAC
>JBAQUE010000010.1:0-3088 GCA_049297315.1 Rugosibacter sp. | reverse complement strand
ATGTAGAGCGGGTCTGCTCCACCATCCAGCATGCGCACCAGCCAATACAAGGCGGCATCCGGGTTCGAGCCGCGCACCGATTTATGCAACGCGGAAATCTGGTCGTAAAACGCATCGCCGCCCTTGTCGAAGCGGCGCAAATCGCTGGCCAGCATCGCTTCCAGAAAGTCGGCGCTGGCAATACGGCGCTCAGTGGTCAAAGTCGCGGTTTTTACCTGTTCCAAGACATTGAGCAGCCGCCGCGCATCGCCGTCGGCGTAACCGATCAGCCGCGCCCGCGCGTCAGGCTCAAATTCCAGATCAGGAAAAGCCTGCGCCCGCGCGCGGTCGAACAACGCGCCCAGCTCGTCCTCACTCAGGCTCTTCAGCACATACACCGCCGCGCGCGAGAGCAGCGCCGAATTCACCTCGAACGACGGGTTCTCGGTCGTCGCGCCGATAAACGTCAGCGTGCCGTTTTCCACATACGGCAAAAACGCATCCTGCTGCGCCTTGTTGAAGCGATGCACCTCATCGACAAACAAGATCGTGCGCCGCCCGCGCTGGCGCAAGCTTTCGGCCTGCTGCACCGCCTCGCGGATATCCTTGACCCCGGAAAACACCGCCGAGAGCGCCACGAACTCGGCATCAAACGCATCCGCCATCAAGCGCGCCAGCGTGGTCTTGCCCACCCCCGGCGGCCCCCACAGGATCATCGAATGCGGCACGCCCGATTCAAACGCCAGGCGCAGCGGCCTGCCCGCGCCGATCAGATGCGTCTGGCCGATCACCTCGTCCAGCACCGCAGGCCGCAGCAACTCGGCCAGCGGTGGCGGCGGCAAGTCAGCGGGGAACAAGTCGCCGGCAGCTGCGCTCATGCGCGAATCCCTGCCGCATCCAGCGGACTGGTCACGCCGCGCCCGCCTTTGTTGAGCACATGCGTATAAATCATCGTTGTCGACACATCGGAATGGCCGAGCAGCTCTTGCACCGTGCGGATGTCATAGCATCCCCAAACGCATCGCCGCCAGATCACGCACGCCCAAATTTTCAGGGTGCTGTTTGCCATGGAAAAGAATATATCGTTTAATCCAATCAACATCAGACTGCCCGGTGCGGATGCTGTCATGTTTCACCCGCAGTTTGTCACGCACTTGGTAGAGTAATTTGAGCGGTGGGGTCATGGTTTGGTTGTGATGTATTTGTGCGAGATTTTAGGGTGTCACTAAAATATTTGTTTTATATATTTCAATGAGCTACGAGAATAGCCCAATTTTATACATCGCAACGGTGCTTTCGCCGGCCGATTTTTGGGTGTCTACTTAACGTTGAACTAAACCGCTGACGCGGTGGTGGCGCGAGTCACCGCCGCGTTTTGCATTTCAGGTGTCACTTGTTCGATCCTGTCAGTCGGGAATGTTCCCGACTTGACGAGGAGAACGACATGACTGAACTGCGCCAGCGGATGAACGATGCTATGGTGCTGCGCGGATTTGCGCTACGCACGCGGGAGACCTACCTGGCCTGCGTCAGCGGATTGGCCAAGCACTACCACTGCTCACCGGACCGGCTCAATGCCGGGCAGATCCAGGCCTACCTGCTGCACCTGATCACCGAGAAGAAGCTCGCCTACGCCAGTGTCAACCAAGCGGCCTGTGCCTGCCGTTTCCTCTTTGGCAACGTCTTGCAGCAACGCAAGATATGGTTTGAGATTCCCATGGCCAAGGTGCCCAAGCGCCTGCCCGTGGTGCTGCCCCGTGCCGACATCGGACGGCTATTTGCCGCCTGCGACAGCCTGCGCGCGCGTACTGTGCTGATGACCACCTACGCCGCCGGCCTGCGCGTCTCCGAAATCTGCGCCCTCCAGGTCGGCGACATCGAATCCGCGCCCGACCGCATGTGCCTCAAGGTGCGCCAGGGCAAGGGCGGTCAGGATCGCTACACGCTGCTCTCACCGCGACTGCTCGACACCCTGCGGCTGTACTGGCAAACCACCCGGTCACGCACCTGGCTGTTCACCGACAAGACCGGCGGCGGCCCCATGCGTGATCAGACCGCCCAGCGCATGTATTGGGCCGCGTGCGACGCCGCCGGGCTCACCAACGCTGCCGGCATCCACACGTTGCGCCACAGCTTCGCCACCCATCTACTGGAAGCCGGCGTGGACCTGCACACCATCCAGCGCCTGCTCGGTCATGGCCATATCGGCACCACCCTGCGCTACCTGCATCTGGCGCAGCAGCGCCTGACCGGTACCACTTCGCCGCTGGAACTGCTCGATCTCCCACCTGGCTGAACGACCGTGTGTCATTCCGGCGGGCTGGCCGACATTCTGCGTCGCCACGGTCCGGCGTATCTCGCCACGCATGAGCTGTCGCCGGCGAAAGCCAAGGTCTGGCGGGCCATCGTGGCCTGCCGCACAGCCGCGCTCGGCGGTCATGTCGAAACCTGCGACCGTTGCGGCGCGACGCGCCACGTCTACCACTCCTGCCGCAACCGGCATTGTCCGCAATGCCAAACTCGGGCCAAGGAAGCCTGGCTCGTCGAGCGCCGGCGCGAACTGTTGCCGGTGCCGTACTTCCATCTAGTGTTCACCCTGCCGCATGAGCTGAATGGCTTGATCGGCATCGCTCCCCGGGCGATCTACGAAACCCTGTTCGCGGCCGTGGCGGCCACGCTCACCGAGTTCGCCGCCAACCCGCGCTGGCTGGGCGGGACAGCGGCCTTCTCGCTGGTGCTGCACACCTGGAAGCAGGATCTGGGGCGGCATGTGCATGTCCATGCGCTGGTGGCCGGCGGCGCGCTGACGGCGACAGGCCAATGGACGGCGGCCAAACGCGGCTTCCTGTTTCCGGTGAAGGCGCTTTCCCGGGTGTTTCGCGGCAAGTTCGTGGCGGCACTCAAGACCGGCCGGGAGCAGGGCAAACTGGCCGGGGCCACAACGCTTGACGCTGGCGCGTGGCGCGCGTTGCTGAACCGGTTGCATGCGCATGAGTGGGTGGTGTATGCCAAACAGCCGCTGGGCGGGCCGGCGCAGGTGCTGGCGTATCTGGGGCGCTATACGCACCGGGTGGCGATCTCGAACGAGCGCATCGTCGGGGTCGATGCG
>JBAQUE010000009.1:0-16447 GCA_049297315.1 Rugosibacter sp. | reverse complement strand
TGAAGGTCTGCGCCGGCAAGGCCAATGTTCGCTTGGCGTGGCCCTGAGCCGAAGCGCGCACCCGGAAGCGCACCTCACGCGCATCGACCCCGACGATGCGCTCGTTCGAGATCGCCACCCGGTGCGTGTCCAGACACGGATTCAAATAGCGCCCAAGATACGCCAGCACCTGCGCCGGCCCGCCCAGCGGCTGTTTGGCATACACCACCCACTCATGCGCATGCAACCGGTTCAGCAACGCGCGCCACGCGCAAGCGTCAAGCGTTGTGGCCCCGGCCAGTTTGCCCTGCTCCCGTCCGGCCTTCAGTGCCGCCACGAACTTGCCGCGAAACACCCGGGAGAGCGCCTTCACCGGAAACAGGAAGCCACGTTTGGCCGCCGTCCATTGGCCTGTCGCCGTCAGCGCGCCGCCGGCCGCTGCGAAAAGTCGGCGCTGATGAAACAACTGCGCTACAAGGCGGTCGAGCAAAAGACGCTCTCCTCGCCGTAGCGGATGGCGAGACGGCGAATAACCAAAAATTCGACGTAAAACACGTCGCCCTAAAAGGGTTTGCGCACCACCAACCGCCAGAGCGAGGTTACTTCAGCCGCGCGCGCAGCGTACAACGGGTCGCTCATATCGCGCACGCGTTTATGACTTGGCCGCACGTCCATTCGCCCGGCAACGGTTAAACCGGCGCTGGCGATCATCGCCAGCAGTTCGTCGCGCGTGCGCAGGCCCAGGTGTTCGGCGATGTCGGAGAGCACCAGCCAGCCTTCGCCGCCGGGCGTCAAATGCGCGGCGAGGCCGGCCAGAAAGCCGCGCAGCATGCGGCTGCCGGGGTCAAAGATGGCTTCGTCCAGCGCTGAATTGGGTTGTGCGGGAACCCACGGCGGGTTGCACACGATGAGCGGTGCGCGTCCGGCGGGGAACAGGTCGGCCTGCACCACGGTAACCTGATCCGCCAGCCCAAGCCGCGCGAGATTTTCACGGGCGCAGGTGAGCGCGCGCGGGTTTTGGTCCGTGGCGATGATGTGCGCAATGCCGCGTTTTGCCAGCACAGCCGCCAGCACGCCGGTGCCGGTGCCGATGTCGAAGGCAAGGGAATCCGCGGCTAAAGCAGCGGGCAAGGGCGCATCATTCACCAGCCCGACATATTCGCCGCGCACCGGGGCGAAGACGCCGTAATGCGGATGGATGCGGGCATTCAACGCGGCGACCGGCGCGCCTTTTTTGCGCCATTCATGCGCGCCGATGACGCCTTGCAGTTCGCGCAGCGAAATGAGGGATGGTCCGGTGCTAACGGTAGCGGGACCATAGGCTTCGCTGCAAGCCTGGCGCACGTCGGGCGCACGGCGCAAGGGCACGCTGTAGCCGGCGTTCAGCGGCAGCAGCAGCTTGTTGAGGATGTCCGCGCGCCGCCCTTGCGCCTGGCGGTGTTGTTGAAACGCCTCGCCTGCGCCGGACGCTTCACCCGTGTTGCGGCGCTGGCGATCGACGCGGCGCGCGAGGGCTTGCAGCAATTGGCGCGCATTCTGAAAGTCGCCGCGCCAGAGCAGTGCCGTGCCTGTTTTGGCGAGCCGATAGGCCGCATCGGCGGTCATCTGGTCGTCGGCCACCACAATGTTTTCGGGTGCTGCGCCGCTCTCGGCGCGCCACTGCGCTGAATGCGGCTCGCCTTGTTCCAGCCAGTGCACGGCTTGGGGTGCAACGGTGGAATTGCTCACAAGCCGGCATCCAGGCCGCCACCCTTGAGCGTGGCGGCGACGACCCGCTTTGTCAGTTGCGGCGCGAGCAGCTCGATGAAATCATATTCATAGCCGCGCAGCCAGACATCGCGGCGAAAACCCAGGCGGGTGGTATTCGCCTCGAACAAATGCGACACGGGCAGGGCGGCCAGCGTGTCGTCGCGCAACGGGTCAAAGGCCATTTCGGCAATGATGCCCAAGCCCAGGCCGAGGCTGACATAGGTTTTGATGACGTCGGAATCAATCGCGGTGAGCATGACGTTAGGTTGCAAGCCCTGGCGTTCGAAGGCGCGGTCGATGTGCGAACGGCCGGTGAAGGTGGCGTCGTAAGTAATCAGCGGATAAGCCGCCAGTGTGGCCAGCGTCGGCGCGCCTTGCGTGATGAGCGAATGCCCCTTGGGCGCAATCACCAGATGCGACCATTGATAGCAGGGCAGCGTGAGCAATCCGGCGTGCTGGTCCAGCGCTTCGGTGGCGATGCCGAGATCGGCCTTGCCATCGACCAGCCACTGCGCGACTTGCGCCGGGCTGCCCTGCTGCAGATGCAGGCGGATCGCGGGGTGCCGCTGGACAAAACGCTGGATTACCGGCGGCAGGGTGTAACGCGCTTGTGTGTGCGTGGTGGCGATGGAGAGTGCGCCGTTGCTCTCGGCAGAGAAATCCTGACCCACGCGGGCGAGGTTTTGCGTGTCGCGTAATATGCGGCCAGCCATATCCAGCACGATGCGGCCGGGGGCAGTGATGCTGACCAGACGCTTGCCGCTGCGCTCGAAAATCGTCACGCCAAGCTCTTCTTCCAGCAGGCGGATCTGCTTGGATACGCCGGGCTGCGAAGTGGCCAGGGCGTCGGCGGCGGCAGACACGCTCAGGTTCTGTCGTTCGACTTCCACCAGATAGCGCAGTTGTTGGAGCTTCATGCATTAATTATAGATTTTTTTGTTCTATTCAAATACCTTGTAAGTATTTTCCTAAGCTATCGAATGGCGTTAGCATTCATCCCACCATGGATTTCACATTTACCCCCGCGCTCTCCCTTTCCGGCCTGATTGTCGGCTTGCTGGTCGGCCTGACCGGCGTTGGCGGCGGCTCGCTGATGACGCCGATTCTCGTCCTGCTGTTCGGCTTCAAGCCGGCCACCGCAGTAGGCACTGACTTGCTCTACGCGGCGATCACCAAGAGCGGCGGTAGCTGGGTGCATCATCGCCACGGCAATATCGACTGGCGCATTACCGGCCGCATGGCTTTGGGCAGCGTGCCGGCAGCGGTCATATCACTATGGATCATTGCCAGTCTGGGCATCGATAACCATAGCACCGCCCACATGATTACCAGCGCACTGGGGGTGGCTTTGGTCCTCACTGCGGGATCGTTGCTGTTTCGCCAGCGCCTGCTGGGATTCGCGCAGCGCCATATCGGACAGTCATTGAGTGAACGGCAAACCACGCGGTTCACCATCCTGGTCGGCGCGATTGTGGGTACACTTGTCGCCTGGACTTCGGTTGGCGCGGGGGCGCTGGGCGTCACGGCGCTGCTGTTTTTATACCCACGCCTGGCGACGCGCCGTATCGTCGGCGCCGACATTGCGCATGCCGTACCGCTGACGCTGGTGGCCGGCATGGGGCACTGGTACCTGGGCAGTGTGGATGTGCCACTATTGCTGAACTTGTTGTTAGGCTCCTTGCCCGGCATTGCGCTGGGCAGCCATTTTGCCGCGCGGGTACCCGAACGGGGCTTGCGCTCACTCCTCGCCGCCGTGCTGATCCTGGTCGGCGGCAAACTCATCCTCGCCTGAATTTTCGACGAAAACGCCATGTACCACTACGACGCAACCGATAAAGCCATCGTGCAAGCACGGGTCAAACAGTTCCGTGGCCAGACCGAGCGGTTTCTCGCCGGGCAACTGAGCGAAGACGATTTCCGCCCGCTGCGCCTGCAAAACGGGCTCTACATCCAGCGCCATGCGCCGATGCTGCGCATCGCCATCCCGTATGGCCTGCTCTCATCCACACAACTGCGCACGCTGGCCGACATCACCGGCCATTACGACCGTGGCACGGGGCATTTCACCACGCGGCAGAATCTGCAACTCAACTGGATAGAACTGGCCGCCGTGCCTGACCTGCTGGAACAACTCGCCGGTGTGGAAATGCACGCCATCCAGACTTCCGGCAATTGCATCCGCAACATCACCACCGATCAGTTCGCTGGCATTGCGGGAGATGAAATCGCCGACCCGCGGCCGTGGGCCGAAGTGTTGCGCCAGTGGTCGACGTTTCATCCCGAATTCGCCTATCTGCCGCGCAAATTCAAATTTGCGATTAGCGGCTCAAAGGAAGACCGCGCCGCGATACGCGTGCATGATGTCGGCTTGCAACTGGTCAAAAATGACGTGGGTGAAATCGGCTTCACGGTGTATGCCGGCGGCGGCCTGGGGCGCACGCCGCTGATCGGGCAAAAGATGATCGACTTCCTGCCCTGGCAACACCTGCTGACCTACAGCGAAGCGCTGGTGCGGGTGTATAACCGCTATGGCCGGCGCGACAATCCTTACAAGGCGCGCATCAAGATTCTGGTCAAGGCCATCGGCAGTGAAGAATTCGCCCGCCAGGTGGCAGAGGAGTGGGCGCATATCAAGGATGGGCCGAACACGCTGACGGCGGAAGAAGTCGCGCGCGTGGCGAGCCAGTTTGCTGCCCCGGCTTACGTTCAATATCCTGCCAGCACTTTGGCGGACATCGCTGCGCAGCATAACGACAAAGCCTTTGCCCGCTGGCTGGAGCGCAACGTGCATGGCCACAAAATTCCCGGTTATGCGGCCGTCACCTTGTCGCTGAAAACACCGGGCGCTGCGCCCGGCGATGCAAGCGTCGCACAGATGGAAGCGGCCGCTGCGCTGGCCGACGAATTCAGTTTTGGCGAATTGCGTGTTGCCCACGAGCAGAATCTGGTGCTTGCCGACGTGCCGCAAAAGGATTTGCATGCGATCTGGCAGCGCGCAAAGGCCGCCGGGCTGGCGAGCGCCAACATCGGCCTTTTGGCCGACATGATCGTCTGCCCCGGCGGTGATTTCTGCTCGCTGGCGAATGCCAAGTCCCTGCCCATCGCGGCGGCTATTCATGAACGCTTTGCCGATCTGGATTATCTGTTCGACATTGGCGACCTGGAACTGAACATTTCCGGCTGCATGAATTCCTGCGGCCACCATCATCTCGGCGCGATTGGCATTCTCGGCGTGGATAAGCATGGCGAGGAGTGGTATCAGATTACGCTCGGCGGCGCGCAGGGCAATGACGCGCGGATTGGCGAAGTGATCGGCCGCTCGTTTGCGGCGACTGAGGTGCCCGATGTCATCGAGCGCATGATTGAAACCTATCTTGCCCAACGCCATGCGGATGAATCCTTCAAGGACACCGTGGCGCGCATCGGCCTGCCGCCCTTCCGCGAAGCGGCCTATCGCAAGAATGAGCCCGCAGGAGAACTGGCCCATGTCTAAGCAACTCATCAAGAATGGCCAGTTGGTTGACGACCGCTGGCAAGCGCTTGCGCTGGATGCCGAGGCCACGGTTGAGTCTGCCGCCGCGCTGCCGGTGCCCGCAGGCCCCGTGCTGATCCCCGCGCCGGTGTGGCTGGCCCAGCGCGATGCGCTGCTCTCACGCGCCGATGCGGGCGAAGTCGCCGTCTCGCTAGCGCCGACTTTTCGCGTCGAAGACATTGCGCATGACGTGCAGCGCTTTGCGCTGATCGCGGTTGAATTTCCCAAGTTCATCGATGGCCGTGGCTATTCCACCGCCCGCCTGTTGCGCGAACGCTATGCTTATCGCGGCGAATTGCGCGCCGTGGGCAATATCGGCCGCGACCAACTGTTTTATCTCAAGCGCGTGGGCTTTGATGCTTTCCTTATCCCGCCAGGACAGGACGCCGCAGCCGCGCTGCAATCACTGAATGACTTTCCCGAGGTGTATCAGGGCGCAGTCGATCAGCCCTTGCCGCTGTTTCGTCGCCGCACTGCGTAAAATCGCCTGAATATCATGCCTACCGACACGCTACTGCTTGCCACTGTTGCCGCCAAGACAGCGACCGCCATCAGCCTGCTGCGCGAGGCCGCCAGCCGCTATGCGCCGGTCGTTTTCGCCAACAGCCTGGGTGCCGAGGATATGCTGCTCACCGACCTCATCTGGCGCGAGCAGATTGCGATCGATATTTTCTCGCTGGATACCGGACGCCTGCCGGCCGAAACCTATGCCTTGATCGCCACGGCGGAAAAGCACTATGGCCAGCGCATCGAACTGATCTTCCCGCGCCCTGAATCCGTCGAAGGCTTTGTGCAGCAGTATGGCATCAATGGTTTCTATGACAGCATCGAAGCGCGCAAGGCCTGCTGCCATGCGCGCAAGGTCGAGCCGCTACAACGCGTACTGGCCGGCAAAGGCGCCTGGGTAACCGGCCTGCGCGCCGCGCAATCCGCCACGCGCGTCAATGTGGAACCGATTGCGCCGGACGATGGCAACGGGCTGATTAAAATCAGCCCCCTGGCCGACTGGAGCGAAGAAGAAGTCTGGGCTTATATTCGCGCAAATAATGTGCCGTATAACGCGCTGCACGACCAGGGTTATCCGAGCATAGGCTGCGCCCCGTGCACCCGCGCCATCCAGCCGGGTGAGGACATCCGCGCCGGCCGCTGGTGGTGGGAAAATCCGCAAACCAAGGAATGCGGCCTGCATATGGTGGACGGCCGCCTGCAACGCATCGTGAAAGAAGGGACTGCACCATGAGCAACCTGGCTCAAGCAAGCAAACACACGCTCTCGCATCTCGACTGGCTCGAATCCGAATCCATTTACATCCTGCGCGAGGTGGCCGGGCAATGCGCCAATCCCGCGCTGCTGTTTTCCGGCGGCAAGGATTCCATTGTCCTGCTGCGTCTGGCGGAGAAAGCCTTCCGCCCCGGCCGCTTCCCCTTTCCCTTGCTGAACATCGATACCGGGCACAACTATCCGGAACTGCTGGCGTTTCGCGACTACCGCGCAGCGCAATTGGGCGAGCGCTTGATTGTGCGCTCGGTCGAAGACTCGATGCGGCGCGGCACGGTGGTTTTGAAATCGCCCGATGAATTGCGCAACAAGCATCAATCAGTCACCTTGCTGGAAGCGATTGAAGAATTCGGTTTTGATTGCTGCATCGGCGGCGCACGGCGCGACGAAGAAAAAGCGCGAGCCAAGGAACGGATTTTTTCCTTCCGTGACGAATTCGGCCAGTGGGACCCGAAAAACCAGCGTCCGGAATTGTGGGACTTATTCAATGCGCGCGTACACAAGGGCGAAAACATCCGCGCCTTTCCCATCTCCAATTGGACAGAGCTGGATGTCTGGCAATACATTGGCCGCGAGCAACTGGAAATCCCCTCCATTTATTTTTCACATCAGCGGCCCATCGTGCGGCGCAGCGGCCTGTTGCAGCCAGTAACGGAACTGACCCCGGCGAATCCGGGCGAGGCCATCGAGCAGATGATGGTGCGCTTCCGCACGCTGGGCGACGTGACCTGCACCGCGCCTGTAGCGTCGGAGGCCGACACGCTGGAAAAAATCATCCTGGAAACGGCGGGCACGACGATTACCGAACGCGGCGCGACACGCCTTGACGACCAGACCTCGGAAGCCTCGATGGAACAACGCAAGAAGGAAGGGTATTTCTGATGAGCGCAATCGATTCCCTGCCGGAAACCAATGCCGGCCTGCTGCGCTTTCTCACCTGCGGCAGCGTCGACGATGGCAAGAGCACGCTGATCGGGCGGCTGTTGTTCGACACCAAGACCATCCTCGCCGACACGCTCTCCGCGATTGAACGCACCTCGCAGCGGCGCGGCCTGGAGGCGGTCGACCTGTCGCTGCTGACCGATGGCTTGCAGGCCGAGCGCGAGCAAGGCATCACCATCGATGTCGCGTACCGCTATTTCAGCACCGGCACGCGCAAGTACATCATCGCCGATGCGCCTGGCCATGAGCAGTACACGCGCAACATGGTCACCGCAGCATCCACGGCCAACCTCGCCATCATCCTGATTGATGCGCGCAAGGGCATCCTCACGCAAACGCGCCGCCACTCTTATCTTGCGCACCTGATGGGCATTCCGCACATCGTGGTCGCCATCAACAAGATGGATCTCGTGGATTACGACCAGGCGGTCTTCGAGCGCATCCGCACCGACTATCTGGCCTTCGCCACACAGCTCGGCATCAAGGATATTCACTTCATCCCGATGTCGGCGTTGAAAGGTGACATGGTGGTTGATCGCGGCGAGCAGATGGCCTGGCATGCCGGCCCGACGTTGCTTGAGGTTTTGGAAAAGGCGCCCACAGCCCACAGCGAAACGGAAGAACCCTTCCGCTTCCCGGTGCAGTTTGTCTGCCGACCGCATAAGTCGGACGATGTGGCGCTGCATGATTTTCGTGGTTTCATGGGACGGGTTGAATCCGGCGCCATTGGTATCGGCGATATGGTCAGCGTGCTGCCTTCCGGCAAGGAAACCCGCGTCAAGGATATCCGCGTGCTGGACAGCTCGTTTCCCCATGCCTATGCGGAACAATCCATCACGCTGTTGCTGGCGGACGAAATCGACATCTCGCGCGGCGACATGATCGTGCAATCAAAAAAACCGGCGCTGGTGACACGGCAAATCGACGCGATGGTGTGCTGGCTGGCCGAAACACCGCTCGACCCGCAGCGCAAATACCTTGTGCGCCAAACCACCCGCGAAACCAAGGCGGCGATCAACGCCATTGACTACCGCGTGGACATCAACACGCTTGAGCACGCACCGGCGGAACGGCTGACCATGAACGACATTGCGCGTATGTCCTTCCGCCTGGCGCAACCCTTGTGCGTCGATGCCTATACGCAAAACCGCGCGACGGGCGCCTTTATCGTGATTGATGAGTCCACCAACAATACGGTTGCGGCGGGGATGATTCTCTAGGCAATTCATCTGTATTCGGCAAACAAAAAAGCCAGACGGTTGTCTGGCTTTTTTGTTTGCATGAACGGGATCAGTTACTTGCTGTCGTCGGCCATTTCCACGGCTTCCGTGGCATCGGTGCGATCCATCAGCTCGACAAAGGCCATTGGCGCATTATCGCCCAAGCGAAAACCCATCTTCAGGATACGCAGGTAACCGCCATTGCGGTTGGCGTACCGCGGGCCCAGCTCATTGAAAATCTTGCCCACGATGTCGCGATCGCGTGTCCGGTCAAACGCCAAACGGCGATTCGCAAGGCTCGGTTTCTTGCCCAGCGTGATCAGCGGCTCGACCACACGGCGCAACTCTTTTGCCTTGGGCAGGGTGGTTTTGATCGCCTCATGGCGCAACAGGGAGACCGCCATGTTACGCAACATCGCTTGACGGTGCGCGGAGGTCCGGTTTAGTTTTCGCAGTCCATTGCCGTGACGCATGATAATTACCTCGTTTTTTTGCGGCTGCCGCTTAATGCAAGCAGCCGGTTAATGGTTATCGAGAGTGTTTCGATATTGCTTTTACAAGCTACAACAACTTAGGAAAGCCGCTCCAACCCCTCTGGCGGCCAACCGTCAAGACGCATGCCCAGGGAAAGCCCGCGCGCGGACAATACTTCCTTGATTTCATTCAAGGATTTTCGCCCAAGGTTCGGGGTTTTCAACAACTCGGACTCGGTGCGCTGGATCAGATCACCGATATAATAAATATTTTCCGCTTTGAGGCAATTGGCTGAACGCACTGTCAACTCGAGATCATCAACCGGGCGTGCCAGGATAGGCGAAACTGAAGCGCCTTCGGCTTTTTCGGCTGAAGTGGGCGTTCCTTCCAGATCAGCAAAGAACGACATTTGGTCCATCAGGATGCGCGCTGCTGTGCGAATAGCTTCTTCAGCGTTGTCTATGGCGCCGTTGGTTTCGATATCGAGAATCAACTTATCCATGTCAGTACGCTGTTCAACGCGCGCCGACTCAACCGCGTAACTGACACGGCGCACAGGGCTAAATGAAGCATCCAGCATAATTTGGCCAATGGCCCGGTTTTCACGGGCGATTTGCCGCTGATTCGCGGGAATGTAACCCCGTCCCGACTCAACCCGTATTTCCATTTTCAGCTGGCCACCCGGTGCGATATGCGCAATGACATGTTCTGGGTTAAGGATTTCAATATCATGCCCGGCAACAATATCAGCGGCTGTGACCACGCCCTCGCCCACTTTGCTGACAGTCAGTATCGCCTCCCGGCGGTTATGCATCCTGATGACGATGCCCTTGACGTTGAGCAGGATATCAACAACATCCTCACGCACACCATCAAGTGTCGAGTACTCATGGAGAACGCCATCAATCGAAACTTCCGTTGGCGCAACCCCTTCCAGCGAAGACAGCAAAATACGGCGCAATGCATTGCCTAATGTGTGGCCAAAACCACGCTCAAAAGGCTCCATGACCACGCGCGCATGCAACGGTGATAGTTGCTGAACATCAATATTACGGGGTTTGAGCAGTGCTTGCATTTATTTTCCTTCCAATAGGAAGCGCCTGACGTCCTCAGGACGTCAGGCGCAGAATTACGTTTAGCGCGAATACAGTTCGACGACCAAAGCTTCGTTGATTGAAGATGGTAAATCCTGGCGCACTGGATAATTCTTGAAAATGCCCTTACCGCCCTTGACATCCACCTCGAGCCATTCGGGAAAGCCACGGGACTCGGCGGCATCCAAAGCGGCCTTCGTCCTCAGTTGCAATTTGGTCTTGTCAAGCAACTGGATCATGTCACCTGGACGGCAGTTATAGGAAGGCACATCCACGCGCTTGCCGTTAACCAAGACGCCATTGTGGCGTACAACCTGACGCGCCTCTGCACGGGAAATGCCAAACCCCATGCGGTAAGCTACTGTGTCCAGACGTCCTTCGAGAAGCTGCAACAGATTCTCGCCCGTTGCACCTTTTTTCTGGTCGGCGACAGAAAAAATCTTGCGGAATTGCCGCTCGAGAATCCCGTATATCCGGCGGATTTTTTGCTTTTCGCGCAATTGCGTACCATAGCCAGAAAGCCTTTGGCCGGATTTCTGGCCATGCTGACCTGGCGCATAAGCACGACGCTCTACCGAACATTTATCGGTAAAACATTTTTCGCCTTTAAGAAACAGCTTTTCGCCTTCGCGGCGGCACTGGCGGCATTTAGGATCAAGATTACGGGCCATACTATCGTGTCCTTATTACTTAGATGCGGCGGCGCTTGGGCGGCCGGCATCCATTATGGGGAATCGGGGTAATATCAGTGATACTGGTGATTTTCATGCCAAGCGCATTCAATGCGCGCACGGCAGATTCCCGCCCGGGACCGGGACCCTTGATGCGAACCTCCAGGTTCTTCACTCCGCACTCCTGGGCAGCCTTGCCGGCGGCCTCAGCGGCGATCTGGGCGGCAAAAGGCGTCGATTTACGTGACCCCTTAAACCCTGCCCCCCCGGAGGTGGCCCAAGACAAGGCATTCCCCTGACGGTCAGTGATTGTGATAATCGTGTTATTAAAGGATGCATGAACATGCGCTATACCTTCGGCGATATTCTTTTTAACCTTTTTTTTGGCTTTCGCAGCTGTTTTGACCATTTTAAATTGGGTTCCTGATTACTTCTTCGCGCCAGCGATGGATTTACGCGGTCCTTTGCGGGTGCGTGCATTCGTACGGGTCCGCTGGCCCCGCAATGGCAAGCCACGCCGATGCCGCACGCCACGGTAACAACCAAGATCCATCAGGCGCTTGATGCTCATCGTGACTTCACGACGCAAATCGCCTTCGACTGTAATCTTGCCTACTTCATCACGCAGACGCTCCAAGTCACTGTCCGTCAACTCCTTGACCTTGATGGAACGCTTAATACCAGCGCTATCGCATATTTTTTGTGCGCGTGTGCGACCGATCCCGTAAATCGCAGTCAATGCAATTTCGGCATGTTGATGATTGGGAATATTTACGCCTGCTATACGAGCCATGTGCCTACCTGTTCCTCGCCATTAAGCGATGATTAATGATGTGGTTAGCCAAACAATGGAAAACCATTAATTATAACTGATTCTTTTTGCGCTATCAACCCTGCCGTTGCTTATGGCGAGGATCAGTACAAATGATCCTCACCACGCGGTTACGGCGGATGACCTTGCAATTACGACAAAGGCGCTTGACCGAAGCCATGACTTTCATTGGAGTTCTCCGGATAAATTAAAAAACTATTTTGCTCTAAACACGATGCGGCCTTTGGTAAGGTCATAAGGTGTCAGCTGTACCGTCACTTTATCTCCAGGCAAAATCCGGATGTAATGCATGCGCATTTTCCCGGAAATATGGCCTAGTACTACATGTCCATTTTCTAGCTTGATACGAAATGTTGCGTTCGGAAGGTTTTCGACGACCTCCCCTTGCATCTCAATTACATCTTCTTTGGACATATTTAACGTGAGGGAATTCCCGCCCCCTTGAAATTTGCTGTTGTCAGCAATCCCTCATACCGATGTGACATGATGTAAGCTTGTACTTGGGACATGAAGTCCATTGTGACTACGACAATAATCAACAGGCTAGTCCCGCCAAAGTAAAAAGGGACATTCCATTTGAGAATCAGGAATTCTGGCAGGAGGCAAACGACTGCGATGTAGAGTGCGCCAATCAGGGTGAGTCTGGTCAGAACCTTGTCGATATAACGTGCTGTTTGATCCCCCGGGCGAATACCAGGAACAAAAGCACCACTTTTCTTCAAGTTATCCGCGGTTTCTTTTGCATTGAAAACCAGTGCGGTATAGAAGAAACAGAAAAATATAATCGCCACAGCATAAAGCATGACATATATCGGCTGCCCCGGGGCCAGCGTTGTAGCTACATCCTTAAGCCAGCCCATGCCATCGCCAGAACCAAACCAGCCAGCCGCCGTAGCCGGAAACAGGATGATCGAAGAAGCAAAAATCGGAGGAATAACGCCAGACATATTCAACTTCAAGGGTAAATGTGATGCCTGCCCACCATAAAGCTTATTGCCCACTTGTCTTTTAGCGTAATTGACCAATATTTTCCGCTGTCCCCGTTCGACAAACACGACAAACGCGGTGACTATGGCCACGAGAACACAAATAAACAATGCTGACACCGGGTGCATCGCACCGGTTCTAACCAATTCGAACAAACCACCCAACGCATTCGGCAGGCCTGCCGCAATCCCGGCAAAGATAATGATCGAGATGCCATTGCCCAACCCACGTTCAGTAATCTGCTCTCCAAGCCACATCAGAAACATGGTTCCGGTCAAGAGTGTCATGACAGTCACAAAACGGAACATATAGCCTGGATCAAGAACCAGTCCAGCCTGGGATTCCAAAGCGATTGATATTCCCACTCCCTGAAACAATGCCAAGGCAACAGTTCCGTAGCGCGTGTATTGGGTTATTTTTCGCCGCCCGGCCTCACCTTCTTTTTTCAGCGCCTCCATTGATGGTACGGCTATGGTCATCAGCTGCATGATGATAGACGCTGAAATATAGGGCATTATTCCCAAAGCAAAAATGGTAAACCGGGACAGCGCACCACCTGAAAAAAGATTGAAAACTCCGAGTATTCCACCTTGTTGCGACTGGAATAACTCGGCCAAGCGAACCGGGTCAATCCCAGGCACCGGAATATGTGCACCAATCCGGTAGACCAACAGAGCGCCAAGCAAAAACCATAGTCGACGCCACAGGTCGCCGAACTTGCCCGATTTAGCCTGCTGAGATGTTTGGAAATTTGCCACGGCCTGTTACGGTTTTATATCTTTGCGGCGGCTATCTCAAGCACTGATCCGCCCAGTGTCTCGATAGCGAGTTTGGCGCCCTTAGTTACACCAACACCCCTCAATGTAATTTTTCGGGTAATTTGTCCGGAGAGAATTACTTTAGCCGAGAGCGCATGTCCAGGAACGATACCCGTCTGTTTGAGTACAAGCAGGTCAATTTCATCAATCGGGAGTTTATCGATTTCAGATAGGCGGACTTCCACGTTGCGTGCCGCGGTAAGGGAAACGAAACCACGTTTTGGCAGGCGCCTTTGCAAAGGCATTTGCCCACCTTCAAATCCAACTTTATGGAAACCGCCGGCGCGAGACTTCTGGCCTTTATGCCCGCGTCCTGCTGTCTTTCCAAGACCACTACCAATTCCACGCCCAACTCTCTTCGAGGCGTGCTTAGCCCCTTCACCAGGTTTCAGATTATTCAGTTCCATACCCGCTCCTTAACCTTCGCACCGAAGCAAGTAGGCAATTTTTCGGATCATCCCCCTCACTGCCGGCGTATCCTCTAAAACCGCTGAACTATTCAAACGGCGCAAACCCAATCCGCGCACGGTTGCGCGATGATCTTCTTTGGTACCAATAATGCTCTTGACCAAAGTTACCTTTATCTTTTTATCATTCATCAATTATTCACCCACAACTTCAGCAATACTTTTGCCACGTTTTGCGGCAATCTCAGCAGGCGTGCTCATTCCAAGCAGGCCATGCAAAGTCGCCCGCACCAGGTTATAAGGATTGGTGGAACCAATCGCCTTGGCAACAACATCAGTCACACCCATGACCTCGAACACGGCACGCATCGGGCCACCGGCGATAACACCTGTACCGGCCGAAGCAGGAGACATCAAAACCTTCGTCGCACCATGCCGCCCAGTGACCGTATGATGCAGGGTGCCATCTTTCAGGTTAATGCGGACCATCTTGCGCCGAGCCTCTTCCATCGCCTTCTGAACGGCCACGGGAACCTCACGCGACTTCCCCTTGCCCATACCCACGCCACCATCGCCATCGCCCACTACGGTAAGCGCGGCAAATCCCATTATCCGGCCGCCTTTCACGACTTTTGTCACCCGGTTGATGGCGACCATTTTCTCGCGCATCCCGTCATCCGGTTTTTCTTGACCTTGCTGCGGTTTCCTGCCTTGAGGTTTAGCCATATCTATTCCAGTTAGAACTTAAGGCCGCCCGCGCGGGCGGCTTCAGCCAAGGCTTTAACCCGGCCATGGTAATGAAATCCAGAACGGTCAAACGCGACCTGCTCAATTCCAGCTGCTTTGGCACGCTCCGAGATCAAGTTGCCAATGATCTTTGCAGCATCAACATTTGCCCCGTTTGGAATCTTGCTCCGCACACCTGGCTCCATCGTGGAGGCCGCCGCAAGAACCTGCGTTCCGCATCCCGAAAATATCTGGGCTGATATGTGACAGTTACTGCGATGGACTGCGAGCCTAGCAATCTTGAGTTCTGCGATTTTGGCCCGAATCTTTCGCGCCCTGCGCTGGCGAACCAGTTTTTTTTCCATAATTCAGCGCCCCACTTATTTCTTCTTGGTTTCTTTGATGACAACCACTTCATCCGAATAGCGCACCCCCTTACCCTTATAGGGCTCTGGTGGGCGATAGGCTCGGATTTCAGCAGCAACTTGACCGACAACTTGCTTGTCAATTCCCTTGATATGGATTTCGGTCTGTGTCGGTGTTTCCACTTTAATGCCCGCCGGGACATCATGAACCACTGGATGCGAGAAGCCAAGTGTCAGGTTAAGTTTGTTCCCTTGCGCTTGCGCACGATAGCCGACGCCAACCAATGTCAGTTTCTTTTCGAATCCCTTGGTGACGCCAGTAACCATGTTATTGACCAGCGCCCGCATCGTTCCAGACATTGCATCAGCCTCTGGAGCACCTTCGACACAGCGGAACAGGAGCTGATCACCTTCTCGATCAATCGATACCGAAGGCAGAAGCGCCTGGCTCAAAACCCCTAAGGGCCCCTTCATTTTAATCTCGCCACCACCTAAGGCAAACTCGACACCCTTAGGAAGGTCAACTGGATATTTAGCAATACGCGACATAGAGTTACCCTTTATGCAACAACACAGAGCACTTCACCGCCCATGTTCCCAGCTCTTGCCTGGCGGTCCGTCATGACACCCTTCGGTGTCGACACAATCGCGATACCAAGGCCATTCATGACGCGCGGTAAATCATCTTTGCCTTTATAAACGCGCAACCCAGGACGCGACACGCGGTCAATTCGTTCGATGACCGGACTTCCATCATAATATTTCAATTCAATATGAAGTTCGGGTTTGGCGCCATTTTCACGTACGGCAAAGTTATCGATATAGCCTTCATCACGCAAGACCTTGGCAATTGCCAACTTTAACTTCGACGATGGCATTGATACCGACATCTTGGTAGCCATCTGCGCATTGCGTATCCGAGTCAGCATATCGGCAACAGGATCTGTCATACTCATATATAAATATCTCCTTACTACCAGCTCGCCTTGGTCATGCCCGGCACTTCACCACGCATGGCAATTTCTCGCAATTTGTTGCGGCATAAGCCAAACTTGCGGAAAACACCCCTTGGCCGCCCTGTTAAGGCGCAACGGTTCCGCTGCCTTGAGGGGCTGGAGTTACGGGGAAGTTGCTGAAACTTCACCCGCGCATTTGCACGATCCTCTTCCGAAAGACTAGGATCATTCATGATTGCAACCAAGTTAGCGCGCTTACCAGCAAACTTCTTGACCGTTTTTGCGCGCTTTTCTTCACGATTCTTGAGAGCTAATTTCGCCATGACCCCTCAACCCTTAAATGGGAACTTAAATGCGGTGAGAAGCGCTTTGGCTTCGTCATCTGTCTTTGCTGTCGTGGTAATGCTTATGTTCATA
>JBAQUE010000008.1:0-18006 GCA_049297315.1 Rugosibacter sp. | reverse complement strand
GAACGCATCGAGGGTTACTGCTCCGAGCACGACTGGCTGCGCGCCTACAGCGAAATCAACGATTTCGAGCATGAGCTGTCGGAAGCCGGCGCGATTGTCGTCAAATTCTGGTTGCAAATCAGCCCGCAAGAGCAATTGAAACGCTTCAAGGCGCGTGAAAAAATCGAATTCAAACGCTTCAAGATCACCGAGGATGACTGGCGTAACCGCGAGAAGTGGGATGCTTACCAACAGGCGGTATGCGACATGGTCGACCGGACGAGCACCAGCACAGCCCCCTGGACGCTGGTTGAATCGAATGACAAGAATTATGCCCGCGTGAAAATCCTGCAAACCATCTGCGAACGCCTGGAAGCGGAACTCGCGGGGAAAGTCGTGGGAGAATCCACCGGCGGAACCCTCAAACGCAAGAAAGGCAAATCCCCTAAATGACATTGGAAACCCGCGGCGCACAACCCGATACCGACGCCAGGCTAGTGGCCTGGGTACGCCAGGCCGCACCGTATATCCATGCCTTTCGCGGGCGTACCTTCGTCATCGCCTTTGGCGGCGAGGTGCTGGAGTCCGGCGCGGCGCAAGCGCTGATCCACGACATTGCCTTGCTCGACAGCATGGGCATCCGCCTGGTGCTGGTGCATGGCGCACGGCCGCAAATCGATGCGGAAATGCGTTCCCGCGGGCTGGAACCGAAGTTCCACAAGGGCCTGCGGGTAACGGATGGGGACGCCCTGGAATGCGTCAAGCGCGCCATGGGCGTAACGCGCATCGAGATCGAAGCGCTGCTCTCGCAAGGCCTGCCCAACACGCCAATGGCCGGCGCGTTTCTGCGCGTCACCGGCGGCAACTTCATTACCGCGCGGCCCGTTGGCGTCGTTGATGGCATTGACTTTCAATATACGGGTGCGGTGCGCAAAGTCATCGCCGAAGAAATCCAGGCCGATCTGGCGCAGGAAAATGTGGTGCTGATCACGCCCATCGGCGCGTCGCCCACCGGCGAGATTTTCAACCTGGCCTGGGAAGAAGTCGCCGAAGCCGTGGCCGTTGCCGTGCAGGCCGACAAGCTGATTTACCTGTGCGCCGCTTCTGGCATCGTCAGCGCCAAAGGCGCGCTGGTCGATGCGTTGACGGTGGACGAAGCGAAAAAAATCACCAGCCGCCATTTGCAGGCGCAGGCGCCGGAAGTTGCCCGCGTACTGTCCAGCGCGGTGCGCGCCTGCCAGGCCGGCGTCGGCCGCGTGCACTTCCTCGACCGCATGGCCGATGGCGCGATGCTGATGGAATTCTTCACCCGCGATGGCGTCGGCACGGTGATGACCCAGGCGCCGCTGGCGCGTCTGCGCGATGCGACGATTGATGATGTCGCTGCAATTTTGGGGCTCATCGAACCCCTCGAAGCCGACGGCACGCTGGTCAAGCGCGGCCGTGAGCGGCTGGAAATGGAAATCACCCATTTCTCGGTCGTCGAACACGACGGCATGATCGTCGGCTGCGCTGCGCTGTACCCGTTTTCTGATGCCAAATCAGCCGAGCTGGCCTGTGTCGCCGTGATGCCGGATTTTCGCCGCAGCGGGTATGGCGACCAGTTGCGCGCCCACATCGAAGCACGCGCAAGAAAGCTGAAATTGAAACAGTTGTTCGTGCTCACCACGCGCACAGCGCACTGGTTCATCGAACGCGATTTCGTCGAGGCCGGCGTGGATGCGCTGCCGGCCTCGCGGCGTGAACTTTACAATCTGCAACGACGTTCAAAAATTCTGGTGAAGACCTTATAGAACCCGGAGTAAACTCAACCCAGCTGCGCAACAACGCAATTCACATCAATCGGACAACAAGGAAAATTTCATGGCACGCATGGTCAACTGCATCAAACTCGGCAAGGAAGCGGAAGGGCTGGACTTTCCGCCGATGCCCGGGGAACTCGGCAAGAAACTGTATGAGGGCGTTTCCAAAGAAGCCTGGCAGGCATGGATCAAGATGCAAACCATGCTGATCAACGAAAACCGTCTGAGCCTGGCGGATCCGCAGCACCGCAAATACCTGACCGAGCAGGTGAATAAACACTTTTTTGGCGAAGGCGCGGACCAGGCCAGCGGTTACGTACCGCCATCTCCCTGACTTGTCGCCGCGCCGTACTGCCAGCGCCGACTTTTTGTTTGGCCGTACTGCTTAGCGTGAAATTCTTGGGCAAGCGCGCTGTGTAATAAGCGAGCGAAGCGAGCCAGAAAGAAGCCTCCCCGCGAGGGGAGGATGGGAGGGGCGGGTCTCTATTTGCCGCTTTTCGCGTGTTTCATCATCAGTGGGTGGCCTTCCTGGCCATGAGCGTTAGTCGTACAGTCGCTTAACGATCCCGCGCGATTTCCTTTTCCATGGCTTCCAGCCCGATGTGGCGCACATCGCGGCCCTTGACCATGTACACGACATATTCGGCGATGTTCTTTGAATGATCGCCAATGCGCTCAATGGCGCGGGCGATGAACAGCAGGTCGAGGGCGCTGGAAATGGTGCGTGGGTCTTCCATCATGAAAGTGATGAGTTGGCGCATCGCCGCCTTGAAACAGGCATCGACTTCACGGTCCTGGCGCGCCACTTCGGCAGAAACGTTTTCATCGACGCGGGCAAAGGAATCCAGCGATTTTCTCAGCATCGCAACGGCAATATTGGCGGCCGAACGCAGGTCGACACGCGGTACCGAACGGAAATCACCCGAATGCAACTCATGCGCCATTTTGGCGATTTTCTTCGCTTCATCACCGATGCGCTCAAGATCGGTGATGATCTTGACGACTGTCATGACCATGCGCAGATCAACTGCCGCAGGTTGCAGACGGGCGATGATTTGCGTACACGACTCGTCAAGCTCAACCTCCCGCCGGTTAACCAGATGGTCATTTTCGATGATCTGTTCAAGCGCGGCGATATCGCCGCGCTCCAAACCTTCCATCGCATGCAGGAATTGCCGCTCGACCAGGCCACCCATCGCCAGCACGCGGCTGCGCAGGTCTTCCAGATCGGTATCAAAGCGCTTGAGAATATGCTGTTGGGTCATGCCGCCACCTCCATGAATCGCTAACTATACCTAAGGCATGTGAAGGAATTGTTTCAATTACTCCGCAACTGTGCGTACCAGTCTACCGCTGAATCGTTTCAACGCCATGCGGCGTTGCAAGAAGCAACACATCCGCGCCACGGCGCGCGAACAGCCCGTTGCTGACCACACCGGCAATACCGTCTATTTTTGATTCGAGTTCTAACGGTTGCGTGATGCCCAGGCCATGCACATCGAGAATCAGGTTGCCATTGTCGGTGATGAAATTTTCCCGCAGTTTTGGCATACCGCCTAACTTGGCCAGTTGCCGCGCCACATGGGCGCGCGCCATGGGGATGACTTCCACCGGCAAGGGGAAGCGGCCCAAGGTCTTGACCCGCTTTGTATCATCACAAATGCAGACAAAGGTATCCGCCACTGCCGCAACAATTTTTTCGCGGGTCAGCGCGCCGCCGCCGCCCTTGATCATGGCCAGGCCGCCATCGATTTCATCGGCGCCATCGACATAAATCGACATCTGCTCGACGTCGTTCAGGTCGAATACGCGCAGGCCGTGTTTTTCCAGCCGCTGGCGCGTCGCTTCGGAACTTGCCACCGCGCCACCAAGACGGCCTTTCAAGGCGGCGATGGCGTCAATGAAGTAATTCGCCGTGGAACCGGTGCCGACACCGAGGATCGCCCCCGCAGGCAGATGCGCCGCGACATAATCGCATGCCGCCTGGGCCACAGCCTGTTTCATTTCATCCTGGGTCATGGTGCTTTGGTGCTCAACGCTTGCGCTGCGGCGGCAAATCGGTGCAACTGCCATGCGCGACTTCTGCCGCCATGCCGATGCTCTCGCCCAGCGTCGGATGCGGATGAATGGTCTTGCCGATATCCACGGCATCCGCGCCCAACTCAATGGCCAGCGCGACTTCACCAATCATGTCGCCGGCATTCGGTCCGACAATGCTGCCGCCGATCACACGGTGCGTCTCGGCATCGAATACCAGCTTGGTGAAGCCATACTCGGCGCCATTCGCAATCGCGCGGCCAGAAGCCGCCCAGGGGAATTTGGCCACGCTGAGCTTGCGCCCGCTTTGCCTGGCCTCGTCTTCGCCAACGCCAACCCAGGCCACCTCCGGATGGGTGTAAGCCACGGCGGGAATCACGCTGGCGTCGAAATGGCTTTTCATGCCGGATGCGGCTTCGGCGGCGACATGCGCTTCATGCACCGCCTTGTGCGCCAGCATGGGCTGGCCGACAATGTCGCCAATCGCGAAAATATGCGGCACGTTGGTGCGCATCTGGCTATCGACGGCGATGAAGCCGCGCGCATCAACCGCGACCCCGGCTTTGTCAGCGGCAATCTTGAGGCCGTTCGGCGCGCGACCGGCGGCTTGCAGAATCAGGTCATACGCCTGCGCTTCCTTGGGCGCCTGCTCACCGGCAAAGGTCACCATCAGCGCATCGGGCCTGGCTTCGACTGCAACCGTTTTGGTCTTCAGCATGACGCGCGCGAGGCGGCCGGTGTTCTGCTTTTCCCACACCTTGACCAGGTCGCGGTCCGGTCCCGGCATCAGCACATCCTGCATTTCGACCACATCGACCTGTGCGCCTAGCGTCGCATACACAGTGGCCATTTCCAGGCCGATGATGCCGCCGCCGATGACCAGCATTTTCTTCGGCGTGAATGGCAGTTCCAGCGCACCGGTGGAATCGACAATGCGTTTGTCATCCGGCAGGAAAGGCAGATGCACGGCCGCGCTGCCGGCGGCGATGATGCACTGCTTGAAGCGGATCACGCGTTTGGCGCCGGTTTTTTCCTGCGCGCTGCCGGTGGTCGCCTCGACTTCCAGATGATGTGCATCGAGAAAGTATCCATAGCCGCGCACCACTTCCACCTTGCGCGCCTTGGCCATGCCGCTGAGTCCGGTGGTGAGTTTGCCGACGACACCGGACTTGTATGCGCGCAGCCGGTCGATGTCGATTTTCGGCGCGGTGAAACTGATGCCCAGCGCATCGGCATGCGCGGCTTCATCAATGACCGCCGCAACATGCAGCAAGGCCTTGGACGGGATGCAGCCGACATTCAGGCAGACGCCGCCGAGGGTGGCGTAGCGTTCGACGAGCACGGTTTGCAAACTCAGGTCGGCGGCGCGGAAAGCGGCGGAATAACCGCCCGGCCCGGCGCCCAGCACCAGCATTTCGCATTCGATGTCGGGCTTGCCGGTGAAGCTGGCGGCGGCTGCAGAGGCCGCCGCAGGCGCCGTGTCAGGCTTTTGCGGCGCTGCCGCCGTATTGCCATCCGCTACGGCGAGGAGAGCATTTCCTGCTCGACCGCCTTGTAGCGCATCCACAGCGAAGAGGGCAGGGTTCTTTCCTGCCCCTTCTTGCTGTGCAGGGGGTTCATCAGTTGCTTCATCAGCGCCGACTTTTTCAGTCACAGGCTTTGCCTCACCCGCGACCACTTCGACCATCGCCACCAGCGTACCCTGCGCAACCTTGTCACCCACTTTGACTTTCACTGCGCTGACCACACCCGCCACCGGCGAGGGCACATCCAGCGTGGCCTTGTCGGATTCGAGGGTAATCAACGAACCTTCGACGGCGATCGGGTCGCCGGCCTTGACCAGGATTTCGATAATCGGTACATCCTTGAAATCGCCGATGTCGGGGACGCGTACTTCAACAAGCTGACTCATTCATCTGTTCTCCGCAAAAATTACAGCAGGGTCTTGCGCATATCCGCCAGCAGGGCGGACAAATAGTTTGTAAAGCGCGCCGCCGACGCGCCGTCGATCACGCGATGGTCATAAGACAGCGATAGCGGCAAGGTCAGCCGCGGCTGGAAGGCTGCGCCATCCCACAGCGGCTTGGTCTGGGTTTTTGAAACCCCGAGGATGGCGACTTCCGGCGCGTTGATGATGGGCGTAAAGGCCGTGCCGCCGATGCCGCCCAGGCTGGAAATCGAAAAGCAGCCGCCCTGCATCTCCGCCGGGCCGAGTTTGCCATCGCGGGCTTTTTTCGCCAGTTCGCCCATTTCGCGGGCGATGCCGGTGATGCCTTTTTTGTCGGCGTCGCGCAGCACCGGCACCACCAGCCCGTTCGGCGTATCGGCAGCAAAACCGATGTGGAAATACTGCTTGCGGACCAGGTTGTCACCGTCCAGGGAGGCGTTGAAATCAGGGAATTTTTGCAGCGCGTTGACCACGGCCTTGATCAGGAAGGCGAGCATAGTCAGCTTGACGCCGCTCTTTTCGAGTTCCTTGTTGCTCGCCACGCGGAAGACTTCCAGCTCGGTGATGTCGGCCTCGTCGAATTGCGTGACGTGCGGGATCATCGCCCAGTTGCGCGCCAGGTTGGCGCCGGAAATTTTCCTGATGCGCGACAGCGGCAGCGTTTCTATCGGGCCGAACTTGGCGAAGTCGACCTGCGGCCAGGGCAACAGGTTGAGGCCGCCACCAGCAGTTCCAGAAGTCGGCGCTGGTGACACGGCGGCCGCGCCGTCCATCACACCTTTGACGAAGGCCTGCACATCGGCCTGCGTGATGCGGCCTTTCGGCCCGCTGCCAGCAACCTGGTTGATGTCGACACCCAGTTCGCGCGCAAAGGCGCGCACCGACGGGCTGGCGTGGGCTGCCAGCTGGGTGGGTGGGGTGCTGGCGGTGATCTCCGGTGCAGCCGCGACGGGTGCCGGTGCAGCAGCAACAGGTGGAACGACAGGCGCAGCAGTGGCCGTTGCCGGCGCGGCAACGGTGGGCGCCGGGGTTTTTGCCGCCGTATCGCCATCGCCGGTTTTTTTTATTAACACGACCAACGTGCCTTCGGATACCTTGTCGCCCACCTTGATTTTCAGTTCAGTGATCACGCCGGCAACCGGTGATGGCACATCCAGCGTGGCCTTGTCGGATTCGAGGGTGACCAGCGAATCCTCGACCTTCACCGTGTCGCCAACCTTGACCAGCAGCTCGATCACCGGCACGTCCTTGAAATCGCCAATGTCGGGCACTTTGACTTCCACAATGTCCATGTTATCGGCCATTGCTTATACCTCCCGCGGGTTGGGTTTGTTGGCGTCCAGCCCGTATTTGGCAATCGCCGCCGCCAGTTGCTTGCGTTCGACCTGGCCTTCATCGGCCAGCGCGGTGAGCGCGGCCAGCGTGATCCAGTAACGGTTGACCTCGAAGAACTGGCGCAGTTGTTCGCGCGTGTCGGAACGGCCAAAACCATCCGTACCCAGCACGGTATAGCGACTGGGCACAAAGGCGCGTATCTGCTCGGCATACAAGCGCACATAGTCAGTCGCCGCAATCACCGGACCGCGCGTATCGGTGAGGCAGGCCGTCACATGCGGCACGCGTGGCGCATCGGCCGGATGCAGCAGATTCCAGCGCGTGCAGGCCTGCCCGTCGCGCGCCAGTTCATTGAAACTCGGGCAGGACCATAAGTCTGATTCGACCTCCCAGTCACTGCGCAGCAAGTCGGCGGCGGCCATCGCCTCGCGGAAGATCGTGCCGGAGCCCAGCAACTGCACGCGCGGGCCATTCGATGCCGCACCCTTCCTGAACGCATACATGCCCTTGAGAATATTCCCGGCGCTGCCTTCGGGCATGGCCGGATGCTCGTAGTTCTCGTTCATCACCGTCAGGTAATAAAACACATCCTCCTGCTCGGCGACCATGCGGCGCAAGCCGTCCTGCACGATCACCGCGACTTCATAGGCGAAGGTCGGGTCATAGGCCATGCAGTTGGGTACCGCGCTGGCCAGCACATGCGAGTGACCATCTTCATGTTGCAGACCTTCGCCATTCAGCGTGGTGCGCCCGGCCGTGCCGCCGATGAGAAAGCCGCGCGCACGCTGGTCGGCCGCCGCCCACACCAGGTCCATCGTGCGCTGCATGCCGAACATCGAATAGAACACATACACCGGAATCATCTGTACGCCATGCACCGAATACGATGTGGCGGCGGCGATCCAGTCGGCCATCGCACCAGCCTCGTTGATGCCGTCCTGCAGAATCTGGCCGTCCTTGCTTTCCTTGTAGAACATCAGCTGGTCGGCATCCTGCGGCACATATTTCTGCCCGTCCTGGTTCCAGATACCGATCTGGCGGAACAGGCCCTCCATGCCAAAGGTGCGCGACTCATCGACCACGATCGGCACCACGCGGCGGCCGATGACCTTGTCCTTGAGCATCACGTTCAACGCACGCACAAAAGCCATGGTGGAAGAAAATTCGCGCCCTTCGCCACCCGCCTTGAGCAAGGCATCGAAGGCCGACAGCGGCGGCACCGGCAAGGCATCGACGCGCCGCCGGCGCACCATGAAGAAGCCGCCCAGCGCCTCGCGCCGCGCGCGCATGTAGGCCAGCTCGGGCGAGTCTTCGGCAAACTTCAGGTAGGGCAGCTGGTCGATGTCTTCATCCTTGACCGGCAGCTTGAAGCGGTCACGAAAGGCCTTCAGCGAATCACCGTCCATCTTCTTTTGCTGGTGGGTGATGTTCTGCGCCTCGCCAGAATGGCCCATGCCATAACCCTTGATGGTCTTGGCCAGGATCACCGTCGGCTGGCCGGTATGCGCCATCGCCGCAGCATAGGCCGCGTAAATTTTCGCGGGGTCATGGCCGCCGCGGTTCAGCGCCCAGATGTCGGCATCCGACCAATGCTCGACCATCTTGGCCAGCTCGGGATATTTGCCGAAGAAATGCTTCCTCACATAGGCGCCATCCTTGGCCTTGAAGGTCTGGTAATCGCCGTCCACGCATTCCATCATGCGCTGGTGCAACAGGCCGGTCTTGTCCTGCGCGAGCAGCGCATCCCAATAGTGGCCCCACACCACCTTGATCACATTCCAGCCGGAGCCGCGGAAATCCGATTCCAGTTCCTGGATGATCTTGCCGTTGCCGCGCACCGGGCCGTCCAGCCGCTGCAGGTTGCAATTGACGACGAAAATCAGGTTGTCCAGCCGCTCGCGGCCAGCCACGCCAATCGCGCCCATCGATTCCGGCTCGTCCATCTCGCCATCGCCCATGAAGGCCCACACCTTGCGTCCGCTGACATCGGCCAGGCCACGGTCCTGCATGTATTTCATGAAGCGCGCGTGATAAATCGCCTGCAAGGGCGCGAGGCCCATCGAGACGGTGGGAAATTGCCAGAAGTCAGGCATCAGCCAGGGGTGCGGATAACTCGACAGGCCATTACCACCGACTTCGCGGCGGAAGTTGTCCATCTGCTCTTCGGTGAAACGGTTGAGCAAAAATGCGCGGGCGTAAATGCCCGGCGACGAGTGCCCCTGGATGAGCACCAGATCACCGCCCTTGTTCTCGGTCGGCGAACGCCAGAAATGGTTGAAGCCCACGTCATACAGGGTCGCCGCCGAGGCGTAGCTGGCGATATGCCCGCCCAGGCCGGAGCCGTCGCGGTTGGCGCGCAGCACCATGACCATCGCATTCCAGCGCGCATAGGCGCGGATGGTGTGCTCCAGATCCGGGTCGCCGGGCATCAGTGGTTGCTGGTCGACGGGGATGGTGTTGATGTAGTCGGTCGTCGCGCTGTAGGGAATGTTGATGCCGGCGCGGTGGCCTTCGGCAATCAGTTGTTCGAGCAGGAAGTGGGCGCGGTGTGGTCCGGCATGTTCGATGACGCCAGACAGCGCGTCCAGCCATTCGCGTGTTTCCTGCGTATCATTATCGGTGGGGGTCAGGGGGAAATCAGGAACGGCAGACATGCTTTCTTTTCCTTGTGAGAATTTTATTAGCCTCTGCACGCCGATTGCGTGCAGATTTGCATCACCACAAACACCGGTGGGTGTATTGGTGAGCGACGACGGGGTTGATTGTAAATCACCCGCCGGAAACTGTACGGAATGCTGCCCGGTTGATTCGTTGCCTAAATGACAAGTCCTCCACACCCAGCAATCGGAGGCAACTATAATTAACTCATTTTTGAATGGAGCGGTATGAAGAGTGCAGTGATCACCGGCATTACCGGCCAGGATGGCGCCTATTTAGCGCAATTGCTGCTGGACAAGGGCTACAAAGTATTTGGCACTTACCGGCGAACGAGCTCGGTCAACTTCTGGCGTATCGAAGAGTTGGGTATTCAAGATCATCCCAACCTGAATCTGCTGGAATATGACCTCACCGACTTAGGCACCAATATCCGTTTGATCGAGCGTTCGGAAGCCAGTGAGGTGTACAACCTGGCGGCGCAAAGTTTTGTCGGCGTGTCGTTTGACCAGCCGATTACCACGGCGGAAATAACTGGCGTGGGGGCGGCCAACTTGCTGGAAGGTATCCGCATTGCCAACCCGAAGATCCGCTTTTACCAAGCCAGCACGTCCGAGATGTTTGGCAAGGTGCAGGCGGTTCCGCAGATAGAAACAACGCCGTTCTACCCGCGTAGCCCATACGGCGTGGCCAAGCTGTACGCGCATTGGATGACCATCAATTACCGCGAGAGCTACGGCATTTTTGGTTGCAGTGGCATCTTGTTCAACCACGAATCGCCCCTGCGCGGGCGCGAGTTCGTCACGCGCAAGATTACCGACAGCGTGGCCAAGATCGTGCAGGGCAAGCTGGACGTGCTGGAACTCGGCAACATGGACGCCAAGCGCGACTGGGGCTATGCCAAAGAGTATGTAGAAGGCATGTGGCGCATGCTGCAGGCGGATGAGCCGGATACTTATGTACTGGCCACAAACCGGACAGAGTCGGTGCGCGATTTTGTGACCATAGCCTTCAAGGCGGCGGGCATTGCGATTGAGTTCAAGGGCCAGGCAGAGGAGGAAGTGGGCATCGACACGGCCACAGGGAAAACCCTGGTGCGGGTGAATCCGAAGTTCTATCGCCCGGCAGAGGTAGATCTGCTGATCGGCAATCCGGAAAAGGCGCTCAAGAAGCTGGGTTGGGCGGCCAAGACAACGCTGGAAGAATTATGCGCAATGATGGTCGAGGCAGACTTGCGGCGCAATGCGCGCGGGTTTTCGTTTTGATGCGATTGCAGCTTTTCCTTGGCAAGGTTTTTCACAATGCCCATGCGTTGGATTGGGTGGCGGTAATTGGTGGGCAAACGTGACAAAACGGGCATTGGTCACCGGTTTGGCCGGCTTTACTGGCAGCTATGTGGCAAATGAATTGAATGCCGCCGGTTACCATGTGGTTGGCACGGTGCAAGCCAGCGAACCACAGGATGCAACCCGGTTTGCCGTGGATCTTTGCGACCGTGCAGCCGTAGCGCGCATGGTCGCTGAAGTTCAGCCCGATGTCGTGGTGCATCTGGCGGCAATTTCGTTTGTGGCCCATGACGATGCCGCCGCGATTTATCAGGTCAATGTCATGGGCACGCGCAATCTGCTCGAAGCAGTGGCTAGGCTGGCGCGGCGGCCACGGGCGGTATTGTTGGCGAGCAGCGCGAACATTTATGGCAATGCAGCGGTACCCATGATCGATGAAGCCGCGCCACCAGCGCCGACTAATGATTATGCGGTGAGCAAGCTGGCCATGGAATACATGGCACGGTTGTGGATGGATCGTTTGCCCATAGTGGTCGTGCGGCCATTTAATTACACCGGCGTGGGGCAAAGCGCGAAATTTTTACTGCCCAAGATTGTCGGTCATTTTCAGCGCGGCGAACGGCTGATCGAGTTGGGAAATGTGGATGTCGAACGCGATTTTTCGGATGTGCGCCTAGTGGCCAGGGTGTATGCCGCGCTGCTGGAAAAGGTGCCAGCGGGTGAGGTCTTCAACGTGTGTTCTGGAGCCGTCTATTCGCTACGCGATGTGCTGGAGATGATGACCGAGATTGCTGGCTATCAGATCGAAGTGCGGGTGAATCCGGCTTTCGTGCGCGCCAACAATGATGTCAAGCGGCTGCAAGGCAGTGCTGGAAAGCTGTGGCGCACGATTGACGAGCAGCCGATGATTCCCCTGCAAGAAACCTTGCGCTGGATGTATACGATGGGGCGGTTTTAGTGCGTGTCGGGGTTGATGCGCGCCTGCTTTCCATTCCACTAACGGGCATCGGGCGGTATACCGTTGAGATGTCCCGCGCCCTTGTGGCACAGGAAGCGGCGCAGGCAGATGATTTTTTTCTGTACATGCCGTCGCCACCCATGATGGGTAACTGGGCTGGCCCAAACGGAAGCAACCAACATGCCCATATTCGTGCGGGCAAGCTGCGTGGTCGGCTCGGGCGCATGGTTTGGTCGCAAACAGTGTTGCCCGCCGTGGCAGCGAGAGACAATGTGGATGTGTTTTGGGGCGCTACGCACCGCTTGCCGCGCTATTTGCCAGCGCACATTGCGCGTGTGGTGACGATCCACGATCTGGTCTGGAAGCACGCGGGCGAGACCATGCGCCCGCTCAGCCGCTGGATGGAAAAACGCCTGATGCCCGAGGCGGTGCGCCTGGCGGACAGGATTCTGGCCGATTCGCAAAGTACGGCGGACGACCTTGCCGCCGAGTTTCCTGATGCGCGGGACAAGATGCGTGTCGTGCACCTGGGTGTCACACCCTTGGTCAAGCCGGATTCACGGGCCTCTCTCGCGCCTTGCGGGATTGATCGGCCGTATTTTCTGTTTGTCGGCACGCTGGAACCCAGAAAAAACCTGCGTCGGCTACTGGGTGCGTTTGCGCAGTTGCCGATAGCGGTTCGCCAGCGTCACCTGCTGGTGATTGCCGGGGGCAAGGGTTGGGGCGGGATGGATGTGCATACCTTGGTTGCATCCCTGGGTTTGACAAGCAGCGTGGTGCTGGTCGGCTATGCCAGTGATGCGCAATTGGCTACCTTGTACGCGCATGCAAAGTTTCTCGCCATGCCCTCGATCTATGAAGGGTTTGGCCTGCCTTTGCTGGAAGCCATGTCGCTGGGCGTACCGGTATTGACGTCGAATTGTTCTTCGCTGCCCGAAGTGACAGGAAATGCTGGCGTGCTGATTGATCCGCTGGATGAACATGCCATCGCGCAGGGGTTACATGACTTGCTGATGGATGATGTATTGCGCGCGGCATTGGCCGCGCGGACACAGGCAAACGCCGCACGGTTTTCCTGGCAAAAAGCCGCAACACAGACGCGGGAAGTATTTACAGAGGCGATCGCCGTGCGGCGCACCCGCAACCAGCGAATGCGCTAGCAATTTCTATTACGAGGACTGATAGTGCGCGTGCTGCATTTTTACAAGACAGCTTTCCCGGACACAATGGGCGGCATAGAGCAGTTGATCCATCAGATTGCCGTGGGCTGCAATAAACAGGGCATTCAAACGGATGTACTGTCGCTAACGGCTGACCGCGCCGCACGCACCATTGAAATGGATGGCTACCTGGCGCACCGTGCGCCCCTGGATTTTCAAGTTGCATCAACGGGATTTTCGCTGTCTGCTTTTGCGAAGTTTACGCAACTGGCCAAACAGGCTGATGTGATCCACTACCAGTTTCCCTGGCCCTTCATGGATATCGTGCATTTCGCCACGCGCATGCACAAGCCTACGCTGGTGACCTACCAGTCCGACATCATCCGCCAGAAGCACCTGCTCAAGCTCTACCGCCCGCTGATGAACAAATTCCTGGGCAGCGTGGACCGCATCGTCGCCACCTCGCCGAATTATCTGGCGACAAGCGATACGCTGCACAGGTTCGCCGGCAAGGTGAGCGTCATTCCAATTGGCTTGGACAGGGCGACCTACCCCCTGCCACAGCCCGCGCGACTGCAGTTTTGGCAGGAAAAACTGGGGCAGCGGTTTTTCCTGTTTGTTGGCGTATTGCGTTACTACAAGGGGCTGCATGTCTTGCTGGAAGCGGCGCGGGGAACGGATTACCCGATTGTCATCGTGGGCACCGGTCCGGTTGAATCCGAGTTGAAAACGCAAGCCGCAAAGCTGGGTTTAAACAATATCCACTTTCTGGGCTACGTGATGGACGAAGACAAGGCGGCGTTGCTGACGTTGTGTTATGGCATTGTCTTCCCCTCCCATTTGCGTTCCGAAGCGTTTGGCATCTCGCTGCTCGAAGGCGCAATGTTCGGCAAGCCGCTGATCTCCTGCGAGATTGGCACAGGCACGACGTTCATCAATATCGGCGGTGAAACTGGCCTGGTTGTGCCGCCGAGTGACCCGGTCGCGCTGCGCCAGGCCATGCGATATTTGTGGGCTCACCCGGAACAAACCGCCCTCATGGGACAGCGCGCCGCAGTGCGGTATGCGCAATACTTCACGGCAGGCCAGATGGTGCAGTCCTATGTAGCGCTGTACCGGGAATTGGCTGGGCGATAAGCGCGGCGTCCTGGGCGCAACCCTGCGTGGCGCAACGCCGTATCGCCAACGCCGACTTTGTTACGATTTATGTGCCAGTCTTGGCGATTGGCTTGGGCGCAGCCAGTTCTTCCAGCCCGTTTTCAGCGGCGGTTTTCAGTTGCGCCGGTTTGCGCACGATCAGCACGGCCCCCTTTTTTTCCAGCACATTGAGCTTGATCAAGGTATGCAATGCACGTGAAACTGTTTCGCGGCTGGTGTTGACCATGATCGCCACCTCATGCTGCTTGGGCAGATCGATGATCTTGCCCTGGGGTGTTTCACGCACCAGCGACTGCAGTTGGGCAAAGACGCGGTGGAAGGCATTCGGGATGCTGAGCAGCGTGCATTGCTGTGTCAACGCGCGCTGGGCCCGGGTGAAATGCAGCAGCATGCGCTCGGCCACCAAGGGGCGGTTAAAGATCAAGGTGCGCGCCTGGGCGTTGGGTAAAAAAGCGGCCTCGGACTGCTTGAGTGCAACGACCGAAGCTGAGCGCGGCTGGCCATCGAGCACCGCCAGCTCGCCAAAAAAAGCGCCGGGTTGTATCACATTAACCCCTGTTTCACGGCCATCCTCGCTTGTATCCACCACTTGCAATACACCGCTGAACAAAAAACCCAGATTATTGGTCAAACTGCCTTTGCGCATCACGGTGTCATTCGGCAAGTAGATGCGTGACACCATAATGCTCGACAGCTTGCCCAGGGTGTCATCATCCAGCCCTTGTAGCAAAGGAATCCTGGCGACGATCTCAAGCGGGATAGGCATATGGTGCAGAGGATATCAAGGAAACGAAGTCAACCATTAATCGACGGTGCGCCCCATTCAAAACTTCAGGTAATCCTCGCGGAGAAGCCCGAGTTCGATGTTGGACGGGATGAACGGCTCACGCTCGCGCGCCATTTTTTCCAGGGAGGCGATATTCGGCAATGAGAATAAATGGGCATAAATCAGCGGCAGCGCCCCTGTGCTGTACAGGTTAGCAAGGGCTAACTGGTCAAGTGCATCGAACCTGGCCAGGTTAATCTGGAATAGCCCGGAAATCTTGCTGGGTTTGCCATCGGGTGCGGTGAAGCTCAGCTCCCAAGGCTGTAGCAGGTCGGCATCGGTAATAGCCACCAGCGCCCTGGCCGTCATCTCTTCGTTCCGCTTGTAGGTGTTGAGGAAATGCAGCATGTTCCGCAGCCACTCCGTAGCCTGGCCATTATCATCAAACAGTAGCGTACCGGTGGTTTCGCTAAAATGACCGCCCTCGTCCTGGATAACCACAACCTGTCCGCTACCGTCGTTGTTGGGCATCACACCGAATGGCGCGGCACGTAGCGACGCAGGAATATAACCACCCTGCCACTGGCCCTCCATGCTGATGAACAAATTTTCATTCATGGCCAGTCCCATCAACCCGACCAGCGACGCCTTGCCATCATTCAAGCTAAATCCGATAGGCATATGCCGCAAGGCATGCGACAACTCGGAACTCACCAGGCTGGCAAGGAGTTTGTCCTGGGCGAAGGCATAGGGCCTGGCCAGATTTTGAAATCTGAGCTTGCGATGCGTCACATTGGATAAGGCTTGTAATGGCATTCCAAAACTCCCGGTATTGTGCAGCGGATATGGATCGCCTCAATGATAAATAAAAGCGGGCAGGAACATGGGGCAAGCCTCAATTTAAGGGGGCGAAGTAACCGGCGATGTCCATCAGGTCCTGCGCTCCCAGCGTGCCCGCCGCATTGCGCAGGCGCAGATAAGCCAGCAGGTAGTTGTAGCGGGCCTGCGCCAGGTCGCGCCGCGACGTGTACAACTGCTGCTGCGCATTCAACAGGTCGAGATTGATGCGCACGCCACCCTTGATGCTTTGTTTGGTCGCTTCGATCAGCAGGCTGGAAGACTCCACCGATTTAATCAGCGCTTCGATTTTCGGGGCACCGCTCAGCACCAGACTGAACTGCTTTTGCACCTCGACTGAAATCTGGCTGATCTTGGCATCGAGATCCGCACGTGTTTTTTCATAACCTGCCGCTGCCTGGCGGGTTGCCGCGCTCGTGTAGCCGCCGGAAAAAATCGGAAAGTTAAGCTCGACGCCGACCGAGCGGACAGTTGAGTCCTGATTGTACGTGTTGGTAGTCGCAGCATTTTGCTTGCCATAGCTTGCCACCAGATCGAGCGTGGGTGCATGCCCTGAATACTGGCGGTTGACCTCCTGCTGCGAAACCTCGACCGCAGAATTCAACGCCACGATTTCCGCATTCTTCTTCAAGGCGATGTCGCGCCATGCCTCATAGCTTGCAGGCACTACGGGTAATGCCTTGAAGTTCTTGTCCAATGGCGCCAGTCCGGTAATTTCCATGCCGACAATACCCGCCAGGGTGTGCCTGGCTGTCGTTAAATTGTCCCTGGCCTCCAGGACTTGCGCCTCCGCAAGGGATGCGCGCGCCTGGGTTTCCAGCATGTCCGTCCTGGTACCTTCGCCTTGTTTGAACAAGCGTACGTTGACACGCATCTGTTCCAGGTACGCATCCCGTTGCGCAATCGCCAAAGCCAGTTGATCCTCGGCGTATTGGGCATCCGCGTAAGCGCCCACCAGCCGCAGCACCAGATCCTGCGCCCGTGAAACAAACTGGGCATCGCTGTACTGCGCCTTGGCGATACCTTGTTTATAAGTGGCCAGCGCTGCGAAATTAATCAGTGGTTGCTTGATCTGGATTGTCGCGTTCAGACTATCGTAGCTCGGATTGATGGTCGATTGGTAATCCTGGCCAAGATAATTTTGAGTAGTCGTGATCTCTGCCCTGTTTTTACTTGGCGCATAAACGGCCTGTACCTTAGGAAGCAGGCCAGCACGGCCGAGCGCGATATTCTCCTGCCCTGCCTGGTTATCAAAAATGGCCCCACGGTAGGTCGGATCATGCAGCAACGCGGCATGGTAAGCCTCGATCAAGTTAAGCGGTGCAGCGGCCGCCCTGCCCATTTCAAGGCAGAGCGCTATGCCCAGCGCAAAGCCTGCAATGCGGCGCAAACGGCCTTGGCGAATAGTCATGTTCATTCCTCGCTCAGCGACGTCTTTGCGCGGTCGAAAATCGGCTTCATCAAGTAGCTCATCAGCGAGCGCTCGCCCGTTTTAACGAAAATTTCCACCGGCATGCCTGGGCGGATCGCCAATGCCGCAATTTTCTTCAAGCCTTCGGGCGCGACTTTTGCCTTGAGTTTGTAATAGGGTGTGCCAGTCTTTTCGTCCGTCAGCCGGTCGGCTGATACCTGTGTCACGATGCCCGGGATATGCGGCGCCTTGTTTTGGTTGAACGCGGAGAAAATCATCTCGACGGGCAGGTTAACTTGCACCTTGTCAATCAAGTCAACTGGAACCATGCCCTCAACAATCAGTTGATCTTCGCTAGGCACGATATCCATCATCCGAAACCCCGGCTGGACAACGCCGCCGCGCGTGAAGACGCTTAATCCAACCACGGTTCCGTCCACTGGGGCTGTCACCAGGGCATTGGCCAAATCGTAATCCTGGCTCACCAACCGGTTCTGCAACGCTTCAATTTCTTTTTGAATATCGGTCAGTTGCGTCCTAACCTCTTTTTGGTACTCCTGCTGCCGCTGCGAACGTTGCAGGGCGAGTTCCAGCATCTGGCTCTTTGACCGTCCGATATTGCCGATATCCTCTGAAATGGAGCCATTCAATTG
>JBAQUE010000007.1:0-8473 GCA_049297315.1 Rugosibacter sp. | reverse complement strand
CACTCGGATAGTCCATGATTGTGTATTTCAGATCAATGGAAAACTTTAGCCGTACCATTTCATGGCTCCATGAAATTCATAAAGGACTGCGCCCATTGATTACCCTGAGCAGGACGACGATGATCGCAATTACCAGCAGGATATGGATAAAGCCACCCAAGGTGTAACTGGTGACCAGACCCAGAAGCCATAAAATGATAAGCACAACCGCAATGGTATAGAGCATGATGTATTTCCCCTCATCTATGTGGGTAAGCGGCATACAGCCGCAGCAAATTAGCGGCAAGAAAACGCTTCACCGCGTACGGTTTTCTTCCTTCTGCGTGTGTTGCCAATCTGCAATCTGTTTCTCGGCTTCATCTTTGGTGACGCCGTACGCTTTCTGGATGGTACCAACCAGCTGGTCACGCTTGCCCGCAATCATATCCAGGTGATCATCGGTAAGCTCTTTCCCCATTGCTGTTTGACATTGCCCTTGAATTGCTTCCAGTTGCCTTCAATGCGGTCCCAGTTCATTTTGGTTTTCCTTGTGTTGGTTAGTTGGTCAATTGATCAGAGTGTGAGGACAATAAGCTGGTTGCCCGCCCATGTCCCGTGAATCAAAGGCAATCTTTATTTGAGCCGCATGTCATCCTTGACAGACTTCACGCCGGTGACGCCCCGGGCAATTTCGATTGCCTTTGTCGCACTCGCCCGGGAACTGACAAAGCCGCTTAACTGGACAACCCCCTTGAAAGTTTCGACATTGATTTCCGCGGATTTCAAGGTTGGTTCATCCAGGATCGCCGCCTTTACCTTGGTAGTGATGACGCTATCATCGAGATATTGCCCCGTGCTCTCCTGTGTTGGCGTTGATGAGCAAGCAGCCAAAAAGGTAAGGCCGGTAGCGGCAAATAATGCAAGTAAAAAACTCGTTCGTTTCATGATTTCATTCTCCAAATGAATTTCAAAATTGACTCCTTTCAGCAGTGCGCTGTCATGCGTATATCGCAAACTTTCTGCACGATTTTTATTTCCCTACTTGATTGCCGATGACGCCCCCAACGGCCGCGCCACCGACTGTTCCCACTGCGCTGCCGCCCGTCAGGATGGCGCCACCGACTGCACCGACACCCGCGCCTACGGCCGTGTTCTTGTCGCGCGCGGACATCCCGCTACACCCAGCCAAACCGAGCAGCATTGCTGCGGCAAGCAAACGAACTACCAATGTTTGTATCGTTTTCATGTTTCATGTTGAAATCCTCATCTAAAATTCGGTGGAAATAAATTCATCTAGCTATGCCAGCTATCTGAAGGGCATGCCCCTTTCCTGAGCGATTACTCAGTCTCGCTACGCAAAAAAATGTATTAGTGAATTGCACCTGGCTCGGCGCAACTGCGTTAATTCCCCAGGAACCCAGGGTTAGGTTGAACGCTTAACTTGAATGCTCTGCCTTCTGTGCCGATTGCCGACAACCTGTGTTATGATACTGACCGGTAACTCTCTTGTCAACAATTATTATCTGATCCATGGCCAAGAAAAATAAATCGCCGGCAAATCCGGAAGCGCCTGCCGCAAAACGCCCCAGCGCACGCGACCGGGTTTTCAGGGCGGCAGCGGAGCTTTTTTACCACAAGGGCATACGGGCGGTCGGCGTGGAAACGATTGCGGCCGAAGCGGACACCACCAAGATGAGCCTGTATAGGAGCTTTCCCTCCAAGGACGAACTGGTCGCCGCATGGCTGCACAACCACGACGCTAATTTCTGGATAGCGTGGGATGCCATGACACAGCAATACCCCAAGGATCCCCGCAAGCAACTCCGCACCGCGTTTGCCTTGCTTGCCAAACACGTTGCAGACCCAAACGCACGAGGTTGCCCTATGGCGAATGCCGCGGTGGAACTCACCGAAAAAGACCATCCTGCGCGTCAGGTGATCGAGGCGCACAAGGCCAAGCTGCGTACCCGGCTTGCCCAAATGTGCGTCCAGATGAAGGCCAATGAGCCGGAACTACTGGCTGACGAGCTTTTCCTGCTGATGGAAGGCGCGCAAGTCAGCATTCAGACGCTGGGTGTCGCAGGCCCGGCAACAAAAGTCGCGCGCGCGGCTGATGTTTTGATAGATGCCCATCTGCGGGCACTTTGACTCGTCGATAAGCAGTTTTAACCAACCAAAGGAGCTTGTATGTTTAATTCCAGCAAAAGCGTCATTAAGGCAATTGCCCTGTGCATAGCCATCATCGGGCTGTCCGCTTGCCAAAAAGAAGGGCCAGCCGAACGTGCAGGCAAGGAAATTGACTCAACCGTAGAAAAGGCCGGCCAGAAAATTGAACAGGCTGGAGAGAAAATTCAGGATGCCGCCAAAGACAAAAAACAATAAATTCCGGTAGCGAAAACCCGCGCAGTGTGCATTCTGGCTACGCCAGATGCGCCTGTTTTGGAATGCTATGCAGCACAGAGAGTCGAACAGAAGCTTTTACCCAATGCCAAAAGGCGCCAGCGCCCCGCGGCCCGCACGCACCAGTTCCGGCTGGTCGCTGGTCAGGTTGATCACCGTGGTCATTTCGATGCCGCAATGCCCTGCATCGATCACCGCATCGAGTTGTTTTTCCAGCCGTTCGCGAATTTCATCCGCATCGGCCAAAGGCAGCTCGTCACCCGGCAGGATCAACGTTGAGCTGAGCAACGGCTCATCCAGCGCCGCCAACAAGGCCAGCACGACGGGATGGTCCGGTACGCGCAAGCCAATGGTCTTGCGCTTGGGATGCAGCAGGCGGCGCGGCAATTCCCTGGTGCCTTCGAGGATAAAGGTGTAACTGCCCGGGGTGGTCGCCTTGAGCAAGCGAAACTGCGTGTTATCCACCCGCGCGTATTTTGCTATTTCGGAAAGGTCGCGGCACATCAACGTGAAGTGGTGCTTTTCATCAACACCACGAATCGCGCGGATGCGATCCAGCAAGGGCGCATAACCCGTCACGCCGACCAGCGAATACGCAGCGTCGGTCGGGACTGCCAACAGGCCGCCGCTGCGGAGAATTTCCGCGGCCTGCTTGATCAGGCGCGGTTGCGGATGTTCGGGATGCAGCTGGAAAAATTGCGCCATGCTTGCGGCAAATCAACCCCACTGCGCCCAGACGGGCGTCAGATCCTCGGGCAGATCCGGCAGCTTGCCCAGATCCATCCAGCTCTCGCCGGGACCGTGAAAATCCGAACCGCGCGAGGCCAGAAAGCCGAACTCGCGGCAGACGCTGGCGAATTCCTGCGCATCGTCGGGCGATTGCGCACCGGACAACACCTCGATGCCACGTCCACCCAGATCACGAAAGGCGCTAAACATCTCGCGGCGCTGCGCATTGCTCAGCCGGTAACGCGCCGGATGGGCAATCACCGCCGTCCCGCCAGCGCCGACTATCCAGGCCACCGAATCTTCCAGCGTCGCCCAGGCATGGGACACATAACCCGGCTTGCCCTTGGCCAGCCAGTAATCAAAAACGGTTTTCACATCCTTGGCGCATCCCTGCTCAACAATGTAGCGGGCAAAATGCGCGCGGCTGATCATCGCCGGATTGCCCGCATAGCGCAGCGCGCCTTCATACGCGCCGTGGATGCCCACCTTGTCCAGCTCCGCCGCCATGTCTGCGGCGCGCGCATCGCGGCCGCTGCGCACTTTTTGCAAGCCGGCCTGCAATGCAGCGTTAGCCGGATCGACGTTCAAGCCCAGGATATGCACGGTCTGGTCGTCACCCCAGGAAATCGAAATTTCCACACCATCCACAAAGCGCAAACCCAGCTCATCCGCCGTCGCGCGCGCTGCGGGCAAGCCGCTCAATTCGTCGTGGTCGGTCAGCGCCAGCAACTCCACGCCATTGGCATGCGCACGGCGCACCACCTCGGCAGGCGGCAACATGCCGTCTGACAAGTTGGAATGGCAATGCAGGTCAGCGTTGAGTGCTTTCATCGGGAAATATCGTCAATATGTAAAGAATCCGTCGATCAATTGTGCCACTTCCTGCGGCTGATCGTGCTGCATATTGTGCGCGCAATCCGCGAGCGGCACTTCCCGGATATCCCGGAAACACGCCACACGCTGGCGATAGTCTGCAGAATCCAGCGCAAAAAACTTCTTGAACACATGCGAATCGGCGGCCGTCACCCACAGCACCGGCGCCGTGGCCTGCCGCCAGATCGCCATCGCATCCTGCAAGCGATAAGGAATGGGATTTACCCAGCGGTGACAAGGATCAATCGCCAGACGGATTTCCCGTTGCCCATCATCGGCAACCGCCTCCACGCCCAGATGGCTGGCAAGGAACGCCGCCTGCGCACCAGACAAACGCGGATTATCGTTTTGCAGTCGCGCCGCCAGCGCAGCATGGTCGGGATACACGCGGAATCCACGCGCATCATGTGTTTGCTTCAGCCAGCGCGCATACCGTCCAGCCGCCTCGGCAAGCGAATGGTCAATCATGCCGACGCCTTCCAGATTCACCAACGCAGCCACCCGTTCAGGCCGCAGCCCGGCATATAAACAGGCCACATTGCCGCCCATGCTGTGCGCCACCAGGCGCACCGGCGCGGCAGGCGAATAATGTTCCAGCAAGGCATCGAGATCCGCCACATAATCAGGGAACCAGTAGCTGTCATTATTCCATTGCGACAGCCCGAAGCCGCGCCAGTCGGGCGCCAGCACGCGCCAGCGCTGCGTCAGATGACCGACCACAAACTGCCAGGTGGCGGAAATATCGCCCCAACCATGCAGCATGACCAACAAGGGCGCGGCCGGGTCATCCTGCCAGCAGCGCACATGGATGCGGCGGCCGCGCAGCGACAGGAATTCGGATTGACTGGGTTTCATGGTTCCAGTTTAGCAGCGCCGTCATCCGGGCTTTGTCCTGCTCATGGCGTAACCGCCTGTTCGACTACAATCCTGCGCTCACCATTGATTCCTGCCTCACACCACGCTCACCCATGGCCACCAAAGCTGCCGATAACCGCACCAGCGCGACCAGCACCTATGACGAATCCTCTTTTCGCGTCCTCAAGGGGCTGGAGCCCGTGCGCGAGCGGCCGGGAATGTATACGCGCACCGACTCGCCGATCCACATCATCCAGGAAGTCATCGACAACGCCGCCGATGAAGCGCTCGGCGGCCACGCCAAACATATTCACGTCACGCTGCATCTCGATGGCGCGGTCACCGTGGCCGATGACGGCCGCGGCATCCCGGTCGGCATGCATCCGGAAGAAAAAATTCCCGTGGTCGTACTCGCTTTTACCCGGCTGCATGCCGGTGGCAAATTCGACAAGCGCTCGGGCAATTCGGCGTATGCCTTTTCCGGCGGGCTGCATGGCGTCGGCGTCGCGGTGACCAATGCGCTATCGACGCGCGTCGTGGTTGAAGTACGCCGCGAAGGCAAAATCTGGCAGATTGAATTCAGCGAAGGCGGCGAGAAAATCGGGCCGCTGACGGAAGCCGGAACCTGCGGCAGGCAAACCGGCACCCGCGTCAGCGTATGGCCGGATGGGAAATATTTCGACACACCCAAACCGCCGCCAGCCGAGCTGGAGCGCCTGTTGCGTTCCAAAGCCGTGCTGCTGCCTGGCGTCAAGGTCAGCCTCGACAGCGAGCAAGCCGATGGCAGCATCAGCAGCAAGACCTGGAGCTATCCGCAAGGGCTGGCCGGTTATCTGACCGAACTCGCAGGCAATGCGGAAAATGTCGCGCCACTTTACGCCGCCGCAAAACATGCCGACGCCGAACACGCCGATTTCGCCCCTGGCGAAGGCGCAGCCTGGGCCATTGGCTGGTTTGCCGATGCCGCGCCGTCTGAATCCTATGTCAACCTGATTCCCACCGTCGCCGGCGGCACCCACGAATCCGGGCTGCGGGCAGGCGTTTTCGAAGCCGTCAAATCCTTCATCGAACATCGCGCGCTGCTGCCGCGCGGTGTCAAGCTGCAGCAGGATGACGTCTGCAGCCGCATGGCTTTTGTGTTGTCGACACACTTGCTTGACCCGCAATTCCAGGGGCAGGTCAAGGAAAAGCTCAACTCGCGCGAAGCCGTCAAGCTGGTCTCCAGCATGATCCGCGACCCGTTCGAAATCTGGCTCAACGAGCATGTCGAAGCCGGCAAGGCGATTGCCGAATTGTCGATCCACCAGGCGCTGGCGCGGCAAAAGAACGCGCAGAAGGTCGAGAAACGAAAATCCTCCGGCGTCGCCGTGCTGCCCGGCAAGCTCTCGGATTGCGAATCGACCGACATCGCCGAGAACGAACTGTTCCTGGTCGAGGGCGATTCCGCCGGCGGCTCCGCCAAGATGGCGCGCAACAAGGAAACCCAGGCCATCCTGCCGCTGCGCGGCAAAGTGCAAAACTCATGGGAAATCGATGCCGGGCGGCTGTTCGCCAATGCCGAAATCCACGACATCGCCGTCGCCCTGGGCATCGACCCGCATGACAATCCGCAAGCCGATGTGTCCACGCTGCGCTATGGCAAGTTGATCATCATGTCGGATGCCGACGTCGACGGCGCGCATATCCAGACACTGCTGCTGACGCTGTTCTACCGCCACTTTCCGGCGCTGATCCGGCGCGGGCATATCTTTGTCGCCCAACCGCCGCTGTATCGCATCGACGTACCGGCCAGCGGCAAGAAGCGTCCCGCGCGCCGCCTGTATGCGCTCGACGAGGGCGAACTCGTCGCGATCAAGGACAGGCTGGTGAAAGAAGGTATTGCCGAAACCGCCATCGAAGTCGGCCGCTTCAAAGGCCTGGGCGAGATGAACCCCGAACAGTTGCGCGAAACCGCGATGGCGCCCGCGACGCGGCGTGTGCTGCCCGTCGCCGAACGCATGGCGGCGCAAACCGCACAGCTGTTCAACCTGCTGATGGGCAAGGGCGAGGCCGCATCACGCCGCGCCTGGATGGAAGCAAAGGGGCATCTGGTCGATGCCGACATTTGACGTATTGCCTGAAAGTCGGCGCTGATGAATCGGCGCTGATGAAGCAACTGGTGAGACCCCTGCACAGCAAGAAGGGGCAGGATTTATGCAAAGCCAGAACCCTGCCCGCTTCGCTGTGGATGCGCTACAAGGCGGTCGGGCAAAAAACGCCCTCCTCGCCGTAACGGATGGCGATACGGCGAGCAAAACCCAATCCGCCTATAATCACCCAATGACGCAAAGCAGCAATTCCACCAACACCCCACGTTTGGCGACGGTTGCCATTGCCGCGATGGGCGTGGTGTATGGCGATATCGGCACCAGCCCGCTGTATGCCATGAAAGAAGCCTTCAACGGCCCGCATGCGGTGGCGGTCACGCCGGAAAACATCCTCGGCATCCTGTCGCTGATCTTCTGGGCGCTGACGATTACGGTGACTTTCAAGTACGTCGTGTTCATTACCCGCGCCGACAACCGCGGCGAGGGCGGCATCATGGCGCTCACCGCGCTGGCGCTGCGCACCCAGGGCGCCAGCGCCCGCCTGCTGTGGCTGCTGTCCGGCTTGGGCATTTTCGGCGCCGCGCTGTTTTATGGCGACGCGGTGATTACCCCGGCGATGTCGGTGCTCTCGGCGGTCGAAGGGCTGGAAGTCGCCACACCGATATTCAAGCCTTATGTTGTGCCGCTCACCCTGATTATTTTGACGGGCTTGTTTATTGTCCAGCCACGCGGCACGGCGAGTCTTGGCGCATTGTTCGGCCCGGTGATGCTGTTCTGGTTCGGTACTCTGGGCACACTTGGTGTGATAGGCATACTCAAGCACCCAGGTGTCCTGATGGCGCTTAACCCCTGGCATGCGCTGCATTTTTTTGTCGAAAACCGGATGCATGGTTTTCTTGCGCTAGGCGCGGTGGTGCTGGCCATTACGGGTGGTGAAGCCCTCTATGCCGACATGGGGCATTTTGGCCGGCGGCCGATCAAATGGGCCTGGCTGGGTTATGTGTTTCCCTGCCTGTATCTCAACTACCTCGGCCAGGGCGCATTGATTCTTGACAACCCGGCCGCAGTCAAAAATCCCTTCTTCCTGCTGACGCCGGAAGAACTTCTGTACCCGATGGTCGCGCTGGCCACGGCGGCAACCATCATCGCTTCACAAGCGGTCATCTCGGGCGCCTTCTCGCTGACCAGCCAGGCCATGCAACTCGGCTATTGCCCGCGCATCCAGGTCAAGTTCACCTCGGAACATGAAAAAGGACAGATCTATATCCCCAACATCAACTGGTTACTGCTCATCGCCGTGATTGCGTTGGTGTTGGGTTTCAAAACCTCATCCAATCTTGCTGCCGCCTATGGCATTGCCGTGACAATGACCATGATGCTCACCACGGTGCTCGCCTTTGTTGTGGTGCGTTCATTGTGGAACTGGAGCTGGCTTCAGGCAGGACTGTTTCTTGCCTTTTTCATGGTGGTTGATCTCGCTTTTTTATCCGCCAATCTAATGAAAGTGGCAGATGGCGGCTGGTTTCCGCTGGTCTTGGGGCTGGGCGTTT
>JBAQUE010000006.1:0-17897 GCA_049297315.1 Rugosibacter sp. | reverse complement strand
ACCGGTTTCTTGGCAGCAACTTTTTTCACCGCCGGTTTCTTGGCGGCAACTTTCTTCACTACCGGTTTCTTGGCGGCAACTTTTTTCACCGCCGGTTTCTTGGCGGCAACTTTCTTCACTACTGGTTTCTTGGCAGCAACTTTTTTCACCGCCGGTTTCTTGGCGGCAACTTTCTTCACTACCGGTTTCTTGGCGGCAACTTTTTTGACTGCTGCCGGTTTTTTAGCAGCAGGTTTCTTCTCTGCTGGCTTCTTGGCTTCCTTCTTTACAACCATGGCGAATCTCCTTAACAAGTTAACAGAAAAGAACCACTACCAAAATCTACCTAACCCATTTGGGTTAGGTTGCATTATGTAATGCGTTAATACAATTGAAAACAATGAATTCCGCTTATTTATATCCCCATCACTCCGTTTTGGTTGACGTTTCCAGAAAAATCATTTCATGCTGATAGCATACCCGGATGCAGGTATGGCAACTGGCGGCCAAAAATCGGCGCTGATAAAGCAACTGATGAACCAACTGCACAGCAAGGAGGGGCAGGGCAAAACCCGGCCCGCTGCGCAGGCAAGTCTCCCCGCCGTAGCGGATGGCGATACGGCGCTAGACAGCCCGGATGCATACGCCCAGCGGGTTGTAGGGCACCCGCGCATTGGCCGCAAGTTGTTTACCTTGTCCTTAACGGCAGGGCGGCCAGCCTGTGCCAATCGAAACCAGGACCAGGGTCGGTCTTGCGTCCAGGCGCAATATCGCTGTGGCCAACCACCGCCTGTAGCGGGTAGCGCCACGACAAGTCTGCCAATAATGCGTTCAGCGTGGAATATTGCGCCGCATCAAAAGGCAGCTCGTCACATCCTTCCAGCTCGATGCCGATGGAGAAGTCATTGCAACGCTCACGCCCATCCCATGTTGAAATGCCGGCATGCCAGGCACGATGCGCAATGGATACAAACTGGATCAATCCGCCATCGCGGCGGATCAGGAAATGGGCGGAAACCCGCCTATCCGCTATTTCCCGGTAATAGGGATGTGCCTGCGGATCAAGCTGATTGGTAAACAAATCAACAATGCCTTGCCCGTCAAACTCGCCCGGTGGCAGGCTGATGGCATGCACGACCACAAGGCAAATCGCCATGCCCGCTGGCCGTTCGTCAAAATTCGGGGAGGGGATGCGTTGCGCCCCCGGCAACCAGCCATCGTCTGCCTCGGCGCCGACTATCGGGCTCACTCGTTCATGCCCAGGCGCGCCATGCGATAACGCAAGGAACGGAAAGTCACGCCCAGCAGACGCGCCGCGGCCGTGCGGTTGTTATTCGTCTCTTTTAGCGCGTCCAGAATCATTTGTTGCTCGACCTGATCCAGCTTGTCCTGCAATGAGGCGGCCACTGTCGGCCTATGGCCCGTAAGTGATGACGGTAGATTCAAATCGGCAACATCAAGATGATTCCCGCTCATCAATGCCAATGCGCGCTCCAGGATGTTTTCCATTTCGCGCACGTTGCCCGGAAACAGGTAATCCTGTAATTGGACCAAGGCTGCGGGGGTCAATAATGGCGGCCTGATGCCTGATGCGCGCGCCAGCTTTTCAAGAATATGCTGCGCCAATAATGGAATGTCTTCGCGGCATTCCCGCAACGGCGGCATGCGCAATTCGATGACGTTCAGCCGATAGAACAAATCCTGGCGAAAACGCCCTTGGCCGACCAGCGCCTTGATGTCCTGATGGGTCGCGCAGATGACCCGGACATCTACTGCCTCTTCACCGGTCGCGCCAACCTTGCGCACCCGCTTCTCCTGGATGGCGCGCAGCAGTTTGACCTGCATGCTCAACGGCAAATCCGCGACCTCATCGAGGAACAGGGTACCGCCATCGGCCGCCTGGAAAAATCCATCCCGGTCTTCATTGGCGCCGGTAAATGCGCCCTTGCGGTAACCAAAAAACTCACTTTCCATCAGGCTTTCCGGAATCGCCCCGCAATTCACCGGCACAAAAGTACGCCCACGGCGCGCGCCTAACGCATGGATCAACTGCGCCGCCAGTTCCTTGCCGCTGCCTGACTCCCCCGTGATGTGCACAGGCGCCTGGCTGCGAGCCACGCGGTCAATCAGCATCCGCACTTGCGTGATGGCCGGCGAACTGCCCAAAAGTCCCGTTTCGGCAGCGGTATCAAGGGCCGGCATTTTCTCTGGCAAGTCCAGCGCAAATTTAACCAGATTCCGCAGTTGCTCAAGCGAGATGGGCTTTGCGATGTAGTCAAACGCGCCTGCCTTCAGCGCGGCCACTGCATTTTCTGTACTGCCATGCGCGGTAATCACCGCGACTGGCAAGCTGATCACCGTTTCGCTGATATGCCGTACCAGATTGAGCCCCGAACCATCCGGCAAACGCATGTCCGTCAAGCAAAGCTGATAGCGCTGTGCGCCGAGCATTTCCCGCGCTTCAGCCACCGAACCGGCACAATCCACATCCAGCCCCATGCGCACCAGTGTCAGGTCCAGCAATTCGCGGATATCCGCCTCGTCATCGACAATCAAAACCCGCCTGCCTTCAACTCGCTTGCGTCGTTCAACCTTTATGGGCATGCGCCTCCTTCAGCGGTGATACGAAAATGGGCACCCGGCCTGTCATCCAGAAATTCGAGGCGCGCATTATTGGCCTCGCACAATTCCCGCGCAATATAGAGCCCCAGACCAGTTCCTGCCCCATGCGTCGTGAAAAACGGCTCAAATACCTGCCCCCTCAGCGCCTTGTCGATACCGGGGCCATCATCAACAACATGCAGCTCAACGCGCGCCGCGCCGGTCATCCTGGCCTCGATGCGTACCGCACCGTCGGCAAAACTGGCATGCCGCAATGCATTGCCCAGCAGATTCCACAATACACGATGCAAGTGCCCACGATCAAACTGCAAATTCACGGCGTCGCACGCGATGGCGCGTACTCGTGTTCCCGCGGAAGCATCATGCAATTGAAATTCCTCGAGAAAGCTGGCGATAAAACCTTGCCAGCCGATTAACTCCGGTACCGCACGGTCACGGCGGCCCAGCTCCAGCACCTCGGTTACCAGGCGGTTCAGGCGCTGGGCATTGTCGTGGATGATATGCGCAAGCCGCTGGCGCAGCGGGTCAATCTCATCCTCTTCCAACAACTCTGCCGCATGGCTGATGGACGCCAATGGATTGCGTATCTCGTGGGCCATGTTGGCGGTCAGGCGCCCGAGCGCGGCGAGCTTTAATTGTTGCGCGTGAAAATGCACCCGTTCCATGTCTTCAAGATAAATCAGTGAATTCCCATTGGCGTCGGCAGGCGGCAAATAACGCACGCGCAGATGGCGGCCCGTTGTGGAGCGCAGCATTTCAGCCACCTCCACATGGCGCGCATGCCAGAGCGCATGCCGTGTGGCCAACAATTCCGGCAGGGGTTGCATGCCATCAAGCATTGAAAAATCAAGCAGGGCTTGCGCACGCGGATTGGACAGGCGGACATGCCCATCACCATCAACCACCAGCACCCCATCTTCCATATCCCGGATAATCCGTTCACTGATGCGTAACTGGTCGTTCAGCTGCTCTCCCCGGTCACGCGCCAACCGTTCATTGGCCACGACCCGCTGCGCCAACAATCGCGCCGCAATGGCCGCCGCAAAAAAAGCGATGCTGGTGATGCCCGCACGCACAAAGTCAGCGGGGTCAGCCTCCAAGGTCAGCGCCCGCCAACTTTCTTCGAGCAAGACGGCGACCGAAGCCAGCGCCGCGTAGAACAAGACCATCCGCCCCTGCCCCACCAAACCCGCACCAGAGACCACCACCAGCAACAGCATGGCGATGCCGCTTTTTTGCCCCCCGCTGGCAAACATCATCAAGGTCAAGGCGGCAACATCGACCGCCACATGCAATGAGAGCTGGAAATTGAATCGATGCGGATGCCGCAACAAGATGACGAGAAACATGGCCGCAAGCGCCACATACACCATGGCGACGTTGCGGAACAAATGAAAATCCTGCGTGCCGATATTCAAGGCATCGCCAAAAGCCAGTACCGCGATGAGAAAAACCAGCGCGACAATTAACCGATAAATGGCAAAAAACCGCAACGAGCGCCAGAAAGAATCCAGCGCATCACCCTCAGCAGATATCCGCTCGCGCACCACTACTGACGAGTCCCTTTCAATTGATGGGCCACGCAGCAATAGAAGCGCTCATGCTCGATGAGGGCCTCTGTCCGGGGAAAGTAAATGCCGCAATGCGCACATTCGCACATGTCCTCTGATGAAGAGGCAACAGGTGGTCTGCGCGGGGTATTCCGGGTTAACCGAAATACCAGGTAAATGACGACAGCAGCAAAAAGGAGGACTCTGGCCACCGCAGATCAACAGTCCGGCATGTTGATGGGATGGTCGGGGTGAGAGGATTCGAACCTCCGACTCCTGCGTCCCGAACGCAGTACTCTACCAGGCTGAGCTACACCCCGACGGTGAGTTTTGAATGGCGCAGGCTGTGCAACATGGGGAACCAAAGGATAAAAACTGGTGGCACAGCCATAGCACTTTGTGGACATTGTGGGTCAAAACCCCCGTTGCACCGCAAAGTCCGCGAATTGTAGCAGCGTTTGCTTGAACTTTGAATCCTGCAATGCCGCCAATGCGCCCTTCGCCCGCTCCGCTTCGGCCGCGCCGTGCCGATGCGCCACTGCCAGCGCACCACTGGAACGCACGGCGGCCAGCACCGCCGGAAAACTTTCCCGATCCATGTTTTCAATGGCTGCGCGCACTGTCGCCGCCTGTTCTGGCGTGCCATGCTGCATGGCGTGGATGAGCGGCAAGGTGGGTTTCCCTTCCGCCAAATCATCGCCGACATGCTTGCCGGTTTCCGCTTCATCACCCGAGTAATCGAGGACGTCATCAATCAACTGAAATGCGGTGCCGATGTGCATGCCATACGCGGCCAGGGCATCTTCAACCACGGCATCTGCCTTGCCCAGCAGTGCGCCCAGCCGTGCCGCCGCCTCGAACAGCTTGGCTGTCTTGTAGCGGATGACCTGGAGATACTCGTCGATAGAAATATCCGCATTGCCACAGTTCATCAACTGCAAGACTTCACCTTCGGCGACCGTGTTGGTGGCGTCGGCCAATATCTTCATGATGCGCATGTCGCCGACATCGACCATCATCTGGAATGAGCGCGAATACAGGAAGTCGCCAACCAGCACGCTGGCGGCATTGCCGAAAACCGCATTCGCCGTGTCGCGGCCACGCCGCAGCGCCGACTCATCGACGACATCATCATGCAGCAAGGTCGCGGTGTGGATGAACTCGACCACCGCGGCAAGTTCGTGGTGATGGGCGCCGGCATAGCCGCAGGCACGCGCTGCCAGCAGCACCAGCGCCGGGCGCATGCGCTTGCCACCCGCCGAAATGATGTATTCGGCGACCTGGTTCACCAGCGCAACTTCAGAATCCAAACGCGCACGAATCACCGCATCGACAGCGCGCATATCAACGTCGATCGAGGTATACAGGTTGGGAAAATCCACGGCAGCCAATCAGGGAAAAGCGCCATGTTAGGCAGTGCACCGGGCGCCGTCAACGCGCGCGTGGCGCCAACTCACGCCGACGCGCCCATCAACAGCGCCAATTCAGCCTGCGTTAATGCCGAAATAGGCGTGGATGCGCCGCAAAATCGACTCGCGGCGGCTTAACTGCCGTGTCGCCAGCGCCGACTTTTCCAGCGTTTCGCGTAACTGGCCAAGCTCGGCTTCGCGTGCCGCGAGAATATGCGATAGCTCTTCGGCGATGGCGGGGCGGTCATGCATGATTTTCTCGAAACCGGCACGGTCCATCTGATAGCTGTCAACATCGGTTTTGGCGATGACCGTCGCGTGGCGCAGTTCGCCGGTCAATAAACTCATTTCGCCCACCACGCTGCCCGCGCCCAGGGTGGATAGCTGGCGGCGTTCATTTTCAGCTTCCAGCCAGACTTCCGCTTCGCCGGAAATGACGATGTACAGCCAGTGCGTATCAGCCCCCTGGCGGATGATGATATCGCCCTTGATGAACGGCGAATACACCAGATGCTGCGCCAGCGTGGCTTTCTCTGCGTCAGACAAGGTGCGGAACAGGTCGATATGCCCGATCGCCTCGACACGCCGCTTCATCTCCTGATCGGCCAGCGCAGCCTCGTGAGCCGCATTCTCCTTGATGAGATGCCGCGCCTCCTGGGGAATCGCCAACTCGATACCTGCCCGCTTCATGGCCGCAAAGACATGCATCCGCACCACGGAATCCGTCGGGTCGTCGAGCTCCGGATTGGTCAGCCAGTAACGCAGCGCATAGCGTGCGTAGCCAGCTTCAAAACTCATCAGCACACAGCTTGGCTTGGGGTCGTTTGCGACATGGACAATTTGCGCGCCCAAGACGGCCTGTTCGACGATATCCAGCACCTGGGTCGGCGTGTGTTCCAGCCCTGCGTTGAACCATATCCAGCGTCGCCAGGCATTGTTTTGCCCTGGTACGCCACTGTAGGCGCCGACGACGCTAAATCGGGTTTTCATCAGCTGGCTATTGGGCATAACGACTTTCTCGCCGTTGCGCGTGGCGATCTTGGTATAGCGCCAGCGAATATCCATTACGCGGCCACTGACGCCATCGACGACAATCCAGTCACCGATCTCCACCGAATGGTCCAGATGGATGGCCAACCCGCCCAGGATGTTGCCCAAGGTGTCCTGCATGGCAAACGCCACCACCGCGGTAATCACCGCCGAGGTGGCGACGATTTGCGACGGGTCAAACCCGGCGTAGCGCATGCGTACCAAGACCAGCGCGCTGTAACCGGCAATCACCGTAATGTCTTCCAGGATGCGCGGCGTTTCAATATGCAATACGGGAATGGCGACACGGAATACCAGCAAGCCGAAGAAGCGGATCAGCGCGATGCCAACGCCGATCAGGAAAATCTCGTGGAAGCCGCCGGCCACCATTGTCCAGCCCAGGCCATGCATGGTCGCCGCACCGAGCTCGCCCATCAGGCACAACACAAAGAAAGTCAGGGTCTGCTGCAAAACATACTGGCTGCCAAGCGGCAAGGTGTAGCGCAAGAAACCCCATAGCAGCAGGCCGCTGGCCATCAGCCAGGGTTGTTCGCGGGTCCAGAACTGGGCAGTCAGCGCCAGCCAGAATTCGTGAAAATCCAGGTTCATTCTTTTGCGTATCCCTTGCTCAAAGATGGGTGCGGAACATATTTTTTATCATGGGCCACTGGCGGCGGCTGATGGGAATCCGTTCGTCAATACCACGCAAAATCACCTGCCAGACAATATCGGTTTCCTGCTCGCCGGCGGCGCGTTCAATCCCGATGACAGCATCCTGCGCCACCAGGCAGTTGCGGTGGATGCGCAGGAAACAACCAGTAAATTCCGCCTCCAGCTTCACCAAGGACTCTTCAAGAAGATACTCGCGTTCCGCGGTGCGCGCAGTGACATATTTCTGTTCGGCGCGCAGGTAGAGAATGTCGGTGACAGGCGCCAGCAGGATACGCCCGCGCTCGAAACAGGACAAATGCCGCCGTGTCGCCAGCGCCGACTTTTCGAGGCGTGCAGCTTCATCCGGCCGGCGCCTTGCCTTTTGCAGCGCCACCGCAAGGCGCGCCGCACGCACCGGCTTGACCAGATAATCCAGCGCCGCCAGCTCAAATGCGCTGACCGCATATTGATCGAAAGCCGTGACGAAGATCACCGCAGGCGCATCCGGAAAAAGGGAAAGATGACGCGCGAATTCGATGCCGTCCATGCCCGGCATACGGATGTCAACCAGTGCAATGTCACACGGCCGCTGCTGCACCAGTTCCAGCGCACGCTGGCCACCATCGGCTTCGGCGACTACCGTGGTGGGAACCTCGGCCGCGATATCGCCGAGCAAATCGCGCAGCCGGGCACGCGCCGGCGCTTCGTCGTCAACCAGCAGCAGGCGCAGCGGCTCACCCATCGCGGTACCGCGGTACATACGGCCGATAAGGAAATTCGATGAACACCCGAAAGCGGCCCTCATGGATGCCGGTGGCCATCACGGCCTCGAGTTCGAAGAACAAAATCAGCCGTTCGCGGATATTGGCGAGCGCCATGTGATTGCCATGCGTTGCCCGGCTAGCCTTGCTGACCGGATTCGATAACTCCAGGCGCAAACGATCGCCTAGCCGTTCAAAACGGATATGGATTTCGCCTGGTTCAGTGGATGGCTCGATACCGTGATACACGGCGTTTTCCAGCAAGGGCTGGAGCATCAGCGGCGGCACCAGCGGATCGGGCGGGCAGGAATCCATATCCCACGTCACACGCATACGCTCGCCCAAACGCAGCCGCTCCAGATTGAGGTATTGCCGCGCCACCGCGATTTCTTCTGACAATGGTGTCAGTTCGGCGTTCTCCCGCATCAGGACGCGGAACAGATCGGCGAGCTCCTCCAGCGCAGTTTCCGCACGGCGCGGATCGGAGCGCATCACGCCCAGCACGGCATTCAATGAATTGAACAGGAAATGCGGACGGATACGGGCGGTCAGCGCCAGCAAGCGGGCTTCGGCCAGCGCTGGCGATTGGCCGCGCGCCACCAGTTCAAACCAGGTCAGCAGAAAGACTGCGCCAAGAACGGCCCACAGCGCCGTGCGGCCCAGTCCGGCATGGGTCAATTGCGCGGCGACAAGAAATCCATGCACCGCCGCCGTGACCAGCAAAACCAGTAGCAGGACGAGCGCAGTCCGCATACGTCGTGGCAATGGCGCGAGCCATTCGAAAATAAACGCGAACAGGACAAGGCTCACCAGCGTTATGGGCTCGACCAGCACCGCTTGTTGGACAAGCTCGGCAAGCAATTTTCCCCATTCGCGGTTGGCGGCCAAAACGGCCAGGCCGGCCGCCAGATTGACGAACAACAGTGTGCGTAGCCAGACATCGGGGCTACGGGCATCCGGCAGGCCCGCTGGCACAAGGTTTTCCCTTATACTTGGCACGTGATCCAATGGCCTTTCATCTTTGATTTTTCATGGTTTTAATGCCCATTTTGCGCAACGTCCTTACCCAATATTCATCTCGACCCGCAGCTTCCCCATTATGACAGAACCCACACCCCAGGCCGCCGACAAGGCTTGGTCCGGCCGTTTTTCCGAACCCGTCTCCGACCTCGTCAAGCGTTACACCGCTTCCGTGTTTTTCGACTCGCGGATGTGGTGGCAGGATATCCGCGGCTCGCTGGCCCATGCCCGCATGCTGGCTAAACAGCACATCATTAGCGCTGACGATCTGGCCGCCATCGAACAGGGCATGGCGACCATCCACAAGGAAATCGACAGCGGCCAGTTCCATTGGAATCTCGATGATGAAGATGTCCATCTGAATATCGAGAAGCGTCTCACCGCGCTAATTGGCGATGCGGGTAAACGTCTGCATACAGGGCGCTCGCGCAATGACCAGGTGGCAACCGATATCCGCCTCTGGCTGCGTGACACCGTGGATGCCATTGACGGCCTGCTACGCGACTTGCAAACCGCGCTGGTCAATCTTGCCGAAGTGCATGCGGAAACCCCGCTGCCCGGTTTCACGCACCTACAGGTTGCGCAGCCTGTGACCTTTGGGCATCATCTGCTGGCCTATTTTGAAATGCTCTCCCGTGACCGCGAGCGCTTCGCTGACAGCCGTCACCGCATCAATCGCCTGCCGCTGGGCGCCGCCGCGCTAGCCGGCACCACCTTCCCCATCGACCGCGAAGCCGTGGCCCGCGAACTGGGTTTTGAAGGAATTTGCGGCAACTCGCTGGACGCCGTCTCCGACCGTGATTTCGCCATCGAATTCTGCGCCGCCGCCGCACTGGTGATGATGCATCTTTCGCGTTTTTCGGAAGAACTCATCCTGTGGATGAACCCGCGTGTCGGCTTTATCGACCTGCCGGACCGCTTCTGCACTGGCTCCTCGATCATGCCGCAGAAAAAAAACCCCGACGTACCCGAACTGGCGCGCGGCAAAACAGGCCGCGTGTATGGCCATCTGATGGCCTTGCTCACATTGATGAAAGGCCAACCGCTAGCCTATAACAAGGACAATCAGGAAGACAAGGAGCCGCTATTTGATACGGCCGATACCTTGATCGATACACTGCGCATCTTTGCCGACATGGCACCGGGCATCCGCGTCAAAGCGGACGCCATGGCGGCTGCGTTGCGTCAAGGTTATGCCACAGCCACTGACTTGGCCGATTATCTGGTGAAAAAAGGCCTGCCTTTCCGCGACGCGCATGAAGCGGTTGCCCGTGCGGTACGCCTCTGCGAAAGCCGTGGCTGCGACCTGGCCGACCTGCCCCTGAACGAGTTGCGCAACTTTTCCCCTTTGGTGGAAGCCGATGCATCCAGTGTCTTGACCGTCGCCGGATCGCTTGCCGCACGCAATCATCCGGGGGGCACGGCGCCGGCGCAAGTCCGCGCCGCCATCGCGCTCGCCCGCACCCGGCTCTGAATGCGGTTACACGGCGATGCCGTTGCCTGAACGCATTGGCAAATATGAAATTCGCGGCAAGCTGGGCGAAGGCGCCACCTCGATCGTTTATCTGGGATTCGACCCATTCAGCGAACGCGAAGTCGCAATCAAGCTGATCTTTCCCGAAGTATTGCGCGACAAGGACCGTGGCCGGCAATATCGCCACCTGCTGCTGACCGAAGCTTCTTTGGCGGGCAAGCTGATGCATCCGCACATCGTGCAAATTTTCGATGCCGTGCTGGATGAAGAACAGAGCTACATCGTCATGGAATATGTACCAGGCAGCACACTCGAACCTTTTTGCACACCCAGCAATCTTTTGCCGATAGACCGGCTGGTGGAAATCATTTTCAAGTGCACCCGGGCGCTCGATTACGCCTATCGCGCAGGGATTACCCACCGCGACATCAAGCCGGCCAATATCCTGCTTGCCCAAGGCAGCAATGGGGACCAGGGTGGCGACATCAAGATTTCGGACTTTGGCGCGGCGCTGGTCGCCACCAGCGACCAGACCCGCACCCAGGTCACTGGCGTCGGCTCACCAGCCTATATGTCGCCGCAACAACTGCGCGACCAGCCGCTGACGCACCAGACGGACATCTACTCACTGGGCGTCATGATGTACCAACTACTGACGGGGAGACTGCCTTTCGGGTCATCCTCCAACTACGGCATGATTTACCAGATCTGCAATACCGACCCGCCGCCACCTTCCACGTTTCGCGCGGGCATTCCCCCAGGCCTCGAGGCCGTGGTAATCCGCGCGATGCAAAAAGAGTTGCGCTACCGTTATCAGACATGGGAAGCGTTTTCCCATGACCTCGCCCAGTCTTTCCGCAATAAGCAACTCTCCGCGCAACATCAGGAATTTCCTGATAGCGAAAAATTCGAGGCGCTGCGCACACTGCCTTTCTTTGCGGAATTTTCAGATGTCGAACTCTGGGAAGTCGTGCGCTTTTCAAACTGGAAAGAAGTTGCCCCGCGCACCGTCATCATGAAGGACGGCGAACCGGGCGACTTTTTCGCCTTCCTGCTGGAAGGCGAACTCAGCGTTGAGAAAAACAACCATCACCTGGTCACACTGAATGCCGGCGAGTGCTTTGGCGAAATGGCCATCATCCGCCGCGGCAAACACGAACGCGGCGCAGACGTCGTGGCCAAAACCACGGCACGCGTCGTCACCATCCCGGCCCAGGCGCTACAGCATGGCTCAAACGCCTGCCGCATGCACTTCTACCAAGGCTTTCTCGACATCATCGCCGGCCGCCTGGCCGATGCTAACCGCCGTATAGCATCAGCCCTATAAACCAGGATTCAGCTAGCGGCGCCAACAGCAAGGTCCAGGCACTTTTGCAGGTCACCGGCTTCATACATCTCAGTCATGATGTCACTGCCACCCATGAATTCACCGCCAATATAAAGCTGCGGCACTGTCGGCCAGTTGGCATAGTCCTTGACCCCTTGGCGTATGTCCGGATTAGCCAACACGTCAACTGTCACGGGATTTTTAACACCACATGCCTTGAGTATTTCTATCGCGCGCGAAGAAAAACCACACTGCGGAAATTGCGGCGTCCCCTTCATGAACAAAACAACCGGGCTGCTGGTCACGATATCGTGAATTTTTTTTTGCGTATCCATGGCACACTCCTAAATTGGTTAAACGGAATAACTGAGTAAAAGTCTCGGGTATATTAGCGGTAGCTGCGGCCGACAGTCAAGCATCCGCAGTACGCTAACTTCCGGAGCGGATCCCGCAGATAAAGTCATCGGACCCCAAAAGTCGGCGGTGGCGAGACGGCGGATGCATCATCTTATGCTGTAGAAGTCAGTGCATATTTCACCGAATATCGACATCTTCAACAATCTGCGTAAGGTTTTATCGCAGGCAACGTCAAATTACCTCGCTGGCCAATCAGTTGGAGGAGACTTTCATGCGCATCATGCACGTTGACGATATTGTTCCATCCGCCATCACCCCTCGCCCACTGTATGAGCATCGCCGCGAATTCCTGCGGCTTTCCACCGGCATTGCGCTGGCGGGAATATTACCTGCCGCACAAGCAAAGCTCGGCCCAGGCAGGGCGAGCGCATTTTCAGCGGCCGAATCGCCAACGCCGCTGAAAGATGTCACCAGCTACAACAACTTCTATGAATTCGGCACCGAGAAGGAAGACCCGGCGCAAAATGCCCATACCCTGCGCGTGCGGCCATGGACGGTCTCGATCGAAGGCCTGGTAAAAAAACCTAAAACCTTGGGTATTGAAGACATCCTCAAGCTTGCGCCACTGGAAGAACGCATCTATCGCCTGCGTTGCGTTGAAGGCTGGAGCATGGTGATCCCCTGGCTCGGCTTTCCCGTCGCCAGCCTGCTCAAACAAGTCGAACCGCTGGGCAGCGCAAAGTATGTCGAATTCATCACGGAGGTACAGCCAGAAACCATGCCGGGCATCCGCCGCGGAATTCTGGATTGGCCCTACACCGAAGGACTGCGCCTGGATGAAGCCATGCACCCACTGTCCATCATCGCGGTCGGATTGTATGGCGATGTGCTGCCAAACCAGAATGGCGCTCCCCTGCGGCTGGTCGTGCCTTGGAAATATGGCTTCAAAAGCGGCAAGTCGATCGTAAAAATCCGCTTTACCGATAGCCAGCCGAACACCAGCTGGATGAAGGCTGCGCCGCAGGAATATGGTTTTTATTCCAATGTCAATCCTGAAGTGGACCATCCGCGCTGGAGCCAGGCCACCGAACGCCGCATCGGCGAATTCCGCAAACGTAAAACGTTGCCGTTCAACGGCTATGCCACGCAAGTCGGGCAACTCTATAGCGGCATGGACTTGAGGAAATACTTTTGAAGCCGGTCTGGCTAAAACCGCTCGTTTTTATTATCAGCCTCGCCCCACTCGGTTGGTATGCGTGGGGTGTGCAGGCAGATAGCCTTGGCGCCAATCCGATTGAAGCGGTGACGCGGGGGCTGGGCACCTGGGCGCTCAACTTCTTGCTGATTACCCTGCTGGTGACGCCCCTGCGCAACTATGCTGGCTGGATATGGCTGATTGATTTGCGGCGCATGCTCGGCCTGTTTACTTTCTTTTATGCCAGCCTGCACCTCACAACCTATCTCTGGTTTGACCAGTTCTTCGACTGGCCGGCGATTGCCAAAGACATCCTCAAGCGGCCTTTCATTACCGTCGGGATGACCGCTTTTGCGTTATTGGTTCCCTTGGCGGCCACATCAAATGCCGGGGCGATGCGTAAACTCGGTGGACGGCGCTGGCAGCAACTGCATCGCAGCGTGTATGCCGTTGGCGCACTCGCCGTGCTGCACTACACATGGATGGTAAAGGCCGATGTCAAGAAACCGTTAATCTATGCGGCTATTCTCGCCACACTGCTTGGCATGCGGGTACTGTGGCGAGTACAGAAACGCAGTCAGCGACGCGCCAAACCACATAATCAAATCATTCCTGGCGCTATGCGAAAATAGTTTCGCATCGGATCAGCGGCAACCGCCGCCACGGAGCGGCTCAGTCACGCGCGAGCTGACAACCACTGGTATGTTCAAAACCATGAGTTCTGGGTAAGAAATTGGCTGAACGACACCGGTATAATCGGCTGCATGTAATCTCCCTTACTGTCATTGCGCGCACCGCACTATGCAAACCAACCTGAATGAAGCATCGTAAGCCTTCCAATGGCATCCGGTAAACCCACCCCACCGCGCTTCATCGATCAGCTGCTGAGCGCCGGCATCACCTCGGGTGACAGCGAGGATATGCGTCTCAACAAATCACTGTTGATGCTCGCCACCGGACTGTTTACGCTGACCACTGTGTTATGGGTGGCGATTTACTCCTTTCTTGGCCGGCAGTTCTCCACCACGCTGCCATTCGCCTTCCAGATTCTCCTGGCGGGCAACATGCTGCTCTACATCAAGACCCGCAACTTCGATTTCTTCCGCACCACCCAGTTAGGGTTTTTTTTGTTCCTTCCTTTTATTGCGCAATGGGCGGCGGGCAATTTCATCACCTCAAGCGGTGTCATTCTCTGGGCGCTGCTCGCCCCGGTCGGCGCGCTTCTCTGCATCGGCATTAACCAATCTGTCGGCTGGTTTATTGCATGGGTCACCCTGACGGCGATTTCCGGCGCCATGGATTACTACCTTGCTGATCCATTATTCTTGCCCAAGCCTGATATAGCCATTCGCATCAGCGTGGTATTTTTTGCGCTCAACTTTATCGCCGTATCATCGGTTATCTACCTTTTGTTGCGCTATGCAATTAAAGAGAAACGCAAGATACAGGAAAGGCTTGAGGAAACTTATCGGCAATTGCAGTTCGAACAGGAGCGCGCGGAAAAGCTGCTGCTGAATATCCTTCCCGGCCCTGTGGCCGAGCGCCTGAAAAACTCAGAGCAAACCATTGCTGATGGCTTTGCCGATGTGACTGTGATGTTCGCCGACATTGTAAACTTCACCCAAGTCGCGGCCAACTTGTCGCCAGGGCAGGTATTTACCATGCTCAACCAGATTTTTTCCGCTTTCGATGAACTTGCGGATAAACATGGTCTGGAAAAAATCAAGACTATCGGCGATGCTTACATGGTCGCCGGTGGCCTGGACAATAGACGCCCCGACTATGCCGAAGCCATCGCCGATATGGCAGTCGACATGCGTGACACCTTGCATGAAAACTTCAGCATCAATGCCTTACACCTTGAGATACGCATTGGTATCGGCACTGGTCCCATTGTCGCCGGCGTGGTGGGGAAAAAGAAATTCATCTACGACCTGTGGGGTGACACTGTCAATATTGCCAGCCGCATAACGTCGGAAGGCATCCCCGGGATAATCCAGTGCGATGCCACTACTTACCGCAGGCTTTTCGCTACATTCAACTTCCATGAACCGCAGACCCTCTACCTGAAGGGCAAAGGCGACGTAATGGTCTATCGTCTGGTCGGGCGCAAGGGCTTAACTGATCAAGCCATCCCGTAACCGGGGTCTGATGTTGCTGGTACCAAGCGGAAGCATACTCGCCCTGGCCGGTTGTCCACTAGTTTCATCCGGTATCCCACCGACTCTGCATGGCGGGCCGCTTGATATAACCCTATGCCCAATCCGTTTTTTGAGTCGACTGGAACAGAAAATAAGTTCTTGATGATCTCTTCGGCAATCGGCGTGCCATTGTCAGACACTTCCAACTCAACCCCACCACTGCCATCAGTCAGCTTGACTCGTAACTGGAGCTCAGGTTCACACAACCTTTTTTCGCTGGCATTGTTCATAAGATTTTCAGCCACGCTGGAAAAAAGCTCGGCGGATAACTCACCCGCCACCTGAGAAGGCTCCAAAAATATCCAGGGAATGGACGCCACACGCTGGCTAAAATCACTCCACCACCGGGCTGCCGGAGAAAGCCGTATCTCCGCCTCCGCACGGGGGGCATTCAGCTCGGCCAGCGTTTCTGATAATCGTCCGGCAATGGCCGGTAATTGCCGCCGCAGAAGCGCTTGATAAGCGGGGGAAAACTCGGCATTCTGTTCATTCGCGGCGATACACAATGCGTTGATCGTTTGCAGGATGTTCTTGGCATCGTGTGTAAGTCGCGCGCCCGTTTCGTGAATAGCTTTCATATAAGACAATTTTTTCAGCGTAGCTGCACGCTTTTTGTCGCCATAAAGTTGGGCTAGCAATTTTGTCGGCAACTTGAAATGAAACATCAGCGTCGTGGTGAGTTGATACCGGGTGTAGATGCGCAAGGTCATTTCTTCGTATGCAAACTCGGAGCAAACCCCTTCAGTCAAGCCACAGCTACCCGTCCGTCCGCCCGCTACCCATTCCACTCCAAGCACCCATGGCAGCCATTGCCCCATGTGGGTACACGCTTGCGTAAGAAAAGCCTCAGGGTCATCTTCACTCAGCGCCAGATCGGTCAATGTATTGAGCCATCGATCAATCGGCAACCCGATGGACATCAGATACCGCGAAAACAAGCTGCCCAATCCGACAAAGCCGGCGTGGGGATCCCATGCCCAACCCAGCACCAGCAATATCGTCCCGAGCGACAACACGGACTGCAGCAAGGCTGTAGCGTAACTACTCCCCAGCGCCAGCATAGCTGCCAGACTGCCGAGAATCAATGCAGCCAGAACCAGGATGACAAGCAGGCTGTTTATAAAATCAATAATGCTCTCAGCATGGTTCAAGCGCTCTGGTTTTACTAACGGGATCATGACCAGAACCGAAAGCAGCAATCCGCCCCGGCCCAGCCAGGTAATCTCCTGCGGCAGCTTTACCAACGGCAAAGCAGACGGCACGGCGATCAACAACAAGGCAACTACCAAAGAGGCAAACGCCAGTTGATAAACCATGCGCGGGGAATGTTCACCAGACAGCGATACCTTGCCGCCAATGATGGCGGCCAGAATCATGATCCAGATCACCAGCACCCATCCCTGTAGCGATGCTAGCGCACCAGCCATTATCAAAAACCCTAGCAGCAATGCCGCTGGCGAGAAACGGTGATCGCTGTGCACAAACGGCTGCCAGAGCATGAACAGGCCTAAATGCACGACGAAGAAAGCCTTGCCGGACAAGCTGCCAGCTCCGTTCCACAGCGCAAGATACAGGGCGCCTAGCAATCCTGGCAATAGCAGATTCTGCCACGTGGGGAAATATAGGCGCATTGGCAATCGGAAACGTGGCAGCACGGATAATCCTATTCGTTTAAGCCCCAGTGACATGGGCAGCTAAATGAGCAGCCGGATTGCGGCCACCTCCCCCCTGGTAAACCCAAAAACCCCCTTCATTGAGAGGCTGCATGTGAGCCGGATGAAGGGGGTTGCGGAATGGGGAGTCTGGCATTGACCTACTTTCTCACACGGTGAAGTGCAATATCATGGGCGCGGAGGCGTTTCACGGACCTGTTCGGGAAGGGAAGGGGTGGTTCCACCTTGCTATGGACACCAGACTTAAAGGGGGTATGCCGGGCTGGGATCGGTGATCTTGATCCGGCACACATGGTTCGGAGAAGTAAAAATACCCGTAGTGATAAGAGTCATTACAGGAATACTGGATGGGGTTGGACTGCTGTATAGGGTGATTGCAGCTACAACAGGGCTGAAACTTACTGTTATAGGGTCAAGCCTCACGGGCAATTAGTATCGGTTAGCTTAACGCATTGCTGCGCTTCCACACCCGACCTATCAACGTCCTGGTCTGGGACGACCCTTCAGGGGGATTGAATCCCCGGGATATCTCATCTTGAGGCGAGTTTCCCGCTTAGATGCTTTCAGCGGTTATCTCTTCCGAACTTAGCTACCCGGCGATGCGACTGGCGTCACAACCGGTACACCAGAGGTTCGTCCACTCCGGTCC
>JBAQUE010000005.1:0-17995 GCA_049297315.1 Rugosibacter sp. | reverse complement strand
TCGGCATGGCCAAGTCCTTGCATTAGATAGGCCATGTAGTCATCGAACTCTTTGGCGATGTCCATCTCATCCCCTCAAAAGGAAAGATGAACATATCATGCCAGATTTTATGACACAGTAAGACTAGGCGGCCTGGAGCAAGAACTCGACTTTCACCGCAGCGAACGGAAAGACCACGCCGCCACCTTCTGCGCGGTCAAGCACGCCGGCATTCAGCAGGGCGGTGATGTCGGCATGGACAGCCTTGACATCGCGCCCGACACGCCGGGCGGCCTCGCGTATGGAAACTGGCCCGGCGCCGCAAAGCGCCTTGAGCAGTTCCCAGCGTTTCGCGGTGAGCACTTGCCACAGCAGCTCCGGGGTCGCAAAACCAATCCGCGCAGTTCGCCCCGGCTTGCCGGATTTCCAGGATTGCACAAAGTTCGCCATCGATTTCTCGGCGGAGCGAACTTCAAGAACGACTGTTTTCATTGTTCCACCTCGCTATGTCTGCTTGAAAATCGGCCATCAACCGTTCGGGCGTGTCGAATGCATAGGCGCTCTCTGCCGCACCAAAGTGACGATGGTCGCCTTTGCCGGTTTCGTTGTCATAGCGCACGACACATACGGCATCGACAACATACGCCAACCGGTACTTGAATTTGTGGGGAGAACCCGTAACAGCTTGCGGAACACGCCATAAAACCAGCTCGGCAAACGCCCGGGTTGAATAGACGATACGCGTTTGTGCAATCAGGGTCGCCTTCATGTCGGGCATTATGCCGACATGAAGGCGCTGTTGTCAATTACTCCAACAGTTTACCGCACAGTGAAAAATGCGGGCGCCATGAAAAGTCGGCGCTGGTGAAGCAACTGCGCTACAAGGCGGTCAGGCAAAAAACGCCTTCCTCGCCGTAGCGGATGGTGGGACGGCGAGTGGGGTAGCTGAACAGCCATTCTCGGACGCGTTGTGGAACTCATTCTTGCATCCACTCCCCATAGGCAATTAGGCAATCGCATCATTCAGCTGCTTGTCGGTGAGCATCAGTTCTAACTAAAAGCGGCTACCCTTGAAAGCATATCGCAAAATCCTGCCAACTCACGCAGCACTCGCTTTATCCAGCTTATCCATTTCTTCCTGCGTCAAACTGATCTCCGTCGCATAAATCAAATCCTGCAACTGCGTCTGCGAAGTAGCGCTGGCGATGGGTGCGGTGATCGTCGGGCGGGCCATCAGCCAGGCCAGTGCGATGACGGCCGGGTTGGTCTGCCTGGCCTCTGCCACCTCGTCGAGCGCGGCAAGGATGCGCAGGCCGCGTGCGTTCAGGTAGTTTTTGGTGAATGCGCCGCGCGAGCTGTTGGCGAAATCCGCTTCCGTGCGGTACTTGCCGGTAAGAAAACCGCTGGCCAGGGAAAAATAGGGAATCACGCCCAGGCCGTGCTTTTGGCAAACGGCCTGCAGGCCGTCTTCGTAGGCGGCGCGGTCAGACAGGTTGTACAGCGGTTGCAGGCTTTGGTAGCCGGGCAGGTTGTTTTTCTGGCTGACTTGCAGGGCTTCTTCGAGCCGTTGCGGCGTGTAGTTGGATGCGCCAATCGCGCGCACCTTGCCTTGCTGGATGAGTTGCGCAAAGGCGTCGAGGGTTTCTTCCAGCGGCGTATTTTCGTCGTCGGTGTGCGCCTGGTACAAGTCGATGTAATCGGTTTGCAGGCGGCGCAGCGAATCCTCGACGGCCTTGAAGATATAGGCCTTGGACAAGCCCTGCAAGCCTTCGCCCATCTCCATGCCGACCTTGGTGGCGAGAATCACCTTATCGCGGTTGCCGCGCAGCTTCATCCATTTGCCGAGGATGGTTTCCGATTCGCCGCCCTGGTTGCCGGGGATGAAGCGCGAATACACGTCGGCGGTATCGATGAAATCGAAACCCGCGCCGGTAAAGGCGTCGAGCATGGCGAAGGATTTTGCTTCGTCCAGCGTCCAGCCGAAGACGTTGCCGCCAAACATCAGCGGGGCGACTTTGATCTGGGTTTGTCCAAGCTTGCGTTTTTGCATGGTCTTCTCCTTTCTCGTCTCGTGGGTATGATTATTTTTTGCAACATGCCAAGCGTAGGATAATGGCGTCTTGATGTAATTTTCCACGCAAGGAGATGATTATGCCCACTTTGAACATCAATGGGAAAACCCGCAGTGTCGATGTGGCGCCGGACACGCCGCTCTTGTGGGCGCTGCGCGATACGCTGCTGCTCACCGGCACCAAATATGGCTGTGGTATTGCCGCCTGCGGCGCATGCACGGTGTTGCTCAACGGTGCGCCGGCGCGTGCCTGCGTCACACCGGTTTCTGCGGCCATCGGCCAGAAAATCGTCACCATCGAGGGACTGGATGCGGCAAAGACTGGCAACAAGGTAACGCGCGCTGTGCAGGCCGCCTGGGAAAAACTCGATGTGGTGCAATGCGGCTATTGCCAGTCCGGCCAGGTTGTCTCGGCGGTGGCCTTGCTGTCCGGCAACCGGAAACCGACGGATGCCGATATCGACGCGGCGATGGCGGGCAACCTGTGCCGCTGCGCCACCTATCACCGGATTCGCGCGGCGATACACGAAGCCGCACGGGCTTTGGCTTGAGGAGCTCGCCATGATGAAAAACCTATCGACAAGCATAGAAAACACCAGCCGCCGTGAATTCATCAAGGCCGGTGCAGGCCTCACGCTGGCGTTGTATCTGCCCAGCGGCCTCGCCGCAAAAACCAACGGAGGCCAAACGTCGGCAATGCTGGCGCCGAATGCCTTTGTGCGCATCGGCGCCGACAACAGCGTCACGGTGATCGCCAAGCATCTGGAAATGGGCCAGGGCGTGTACACCGGCCTGCCCACGCTGGTGGCGGAAGAGTTGGATGCGGCCTGGTCGCAGGTGCGCGTTGAAGGCGCGCCGGCAAACGACAAGCTGTACAACAATTTTGCCTTTGGCCCGATGCAGGGCACCGGTGGCAGCACGGCGATGGCCAACTCATTCATGCAACTGCGCCAGGCGGGCGCCGCCGCACGCGCGATGCTGGTGACCGCCGCCGCGCAACGCTGGAAAGTGGCGCCGGAATCCATCACCATCAAGCAGGGCGTGGTGACGCACGCGGCATCCGGCCGCAAGGCGCGCTTTGGCGAGCTGGTCGAAGCCGCCGCCCAATTGCCGGTGCCACAGGACGTCAAGCTGAAAGCGCCGCAGGATTTCGTTTACATCGGCAAGCATGTGCCGCGCAGCGACAACAAGGCCAAGATCAACGGCAGCGCGATTTACACGCAGGACATCCATCTGCCCGGCATGCTCACCGCCGTGGTCGCCCATCCACCGCGCTTTGGCGCCAAGGTAAAAAGCTTCGATGCGGCGCGCGCCAAGGCAGTCAAGGGCGTGGTCGATGTGGTCGCGATTCCCACCGGCGTGGCGGTATTGGCGCAGGATTTCTGGTCGGCGAAAAAAGGCCGCGATGCGCTCAGCGTGACCTGGGATGAAACCGATGCATTTCGCCTGGGTACGGCGGAGATCGCCGGGCAGTACCGCAAGCTGCTCGACACACCGGGCGTCACGGTGAAAAAAGTCGGCGCTGCCGATACGGCGCTGGACGCCGCGCAGACCAAAATCAGCGCCGAATACAGCGTGCCCTATCTCGCGCATGCGGCGATGGAGCCGATGAATTGCGTGATGCGGCTGGATGCGGAAAGCTGCGAAGTGTGGAACGGTGAACAATTCCAGAGCATCGACCAGATGTACCTGGGCAAGGTGCTTGGCCTGAAGCCGGAGCAGATCAAGCTCAACATGCTGTTTGCAGGCGGCAGTTTTGGCCGCCGCGCCAATACCCATTCCGACTATCTGGTCGAGACCGCGCACATTGCCAAGGCCATCGCCGCGCCGGGCAAGCCCGCCACCGTCAAGCTGGTGTGGACGCGTGAGGATGACGTGCGCGCCGGCTATTACCGGCCGTTGTTCATGCACCGGATCAGCGCCGGGCTGGATGCGCAGGGCAATCTCCTCGCCTGGCAACAACGCATCGTCGGCCAGTCGATTTTTGCCGGGACGGTTTACGAGCCGATTCTGGTGAAAGATGGTATTGACGTCAGCTCCGTCGAAGGCTCGAGCAACCTGCCCTATGCGGTGGCCAATCTCAATGTCGAGCTCCACTCGCCGAAATTCGGCGTGCCGGTGCTGCCCTGGCGTTCCGTCGGTTCGACGCATGCGGCTTTCGCCATCGAATCGTTTATCGACGAGCTGGCGCACGCCACCAAGCAAGACCCGGCGGCATTCCGCCGCCGGCTGCTGGCCGCGCATCCGCGCCATCTCGGCGTACTGGATCTGGTGCTGAAAAACAGCGGCTGGGATAAACCGCTGGCGCCGGGCAAGCCGGGCGAAAAACGCGCGCGTGGCCTGGCGGTGCATGAATCCTTCCACAGCTATGTGGCCAATGTGGCTGAAATCACGGTCAAAGCGGATGGCGGCTTCAAGGTCGACCGCGTGGTCTGCGCCGTGGATTGCGGCATCGCCATCAACCCGAGCGTAATCCGCGCGCAGATGGAAGGCGGCATCGGCTTCGGGCTCAGCGCCGCGCTGCATGGCGAGATCACGCTGCGCGAAGGACAGGTCGAGCAGTCGAACTTCACCGACTATCCGGTGCTGCGCATCAACGAAATGCCGCACATCGAGGTGCACATCGTGCCGTCGGCCGAGCCGCCAACAGGCGTCGGCGAGCCGGGCACGCCGCTCGTCGCCCCGGCGGTGGCCAACGCCTTGTTCGCCGCCACCGGCCAGCGTTTGCGGCAATTGCCCTTCCGCTTGAGCACGACATAAATCTCACAATGGACAGCACTGATTTGCAAGTTTTGCGCAACGCCATTGCCTGGCTGGATGCCGGCCACCGGGTGACGCTGGTCACCGTCGCCGAAACCTGGGGCTCGGCGCCGCGTCCGCCCGGCGCCTGGGCGCTGGTGCGCGATGACGGCGCGCTGGCCGGCTCGGTCTCCGGCGGCTGCATCGAGGATGACCTGGTGCAGCGCATGCGCGACGGCAATCTGACCAACCAGCCCGCCGAGATCGTCACCTATGGCGTGACGCGCGAAGAAGCCGCGCGCTTCGGCCTGCCCTGCGGCGGCACGCTGCGCCTGGTCATCGAACGCGCGCCGGACGCAAACCAAATGCGGCAACTGCTGCAACGCATCAGCGCAGGCCGCTTGACGGCGCGCCATCTTGACCTGGCCAGCGGCCGCGCGGCGCTGGCCGATGCGACGAGCCAAGATACGTTGCACTGGGACGGCAAACAACTCACCACCATCCACGGCCCGCCGCTGCGCCTGCTGATTATCGGCGCAGGGCAAATCTCCGGCTATCTTGCGTCGATGGCGCAAGCGCTCGACTACGCGGTGACGGTTTGCGACCCGCGCGAGGAATACCGTGCCGCCTGGCAAGTGGCTAATGTGACGCTGAGCGCCGAGATGCCCGACGACGCGGTGCTCGCCCTCAATGCCGATGCGCGCGCGGCGATTGTCGCTCTCACGCACGACCCCAAGCTGGACGACATGGCCCTGCTCGAAGCGCTCAAGTCACCGGCCTTCTACGTCGGCGCGCTGGGTTCGCGCGCCAATACCGTCAAGCGCAAGCAGCGCTTGCAGGAACACTTCGACCTCAGCCCGGATGACCTGGCTCGCCTGCACGGGCCCGTGGGCTTGCGCATCGGCAGCCGCACGCCGCCCGAAATCGCCGTGGCGATACTCGCCGAAATGATCGCCGTGCGGCATGGCATTTCGGCACCGATGGACAAGGCAAGCGAAGTATCCGAGGCTGACGACGAGGCAAGCTGCCCCGCCGCATGAGCGACGCATCCGACAATACGGCCGGTTACTGCGCCATCCTGCTCGCCGCCGGCCACGCGCGGCGCTTCGGCGCTGACAAGCTGATGCATCCGCTGGCCGGTCGGCCAATGGCCTGCGTCAGCGCCGCCACTTTGCAGCGCATATTACCCACGTTGGCGGTCGTGCGACCAGAGCAACAAACACTGATTGACCAACTCGCCACGCAAGGTGTGCCGATGATCACGCTGGGCAAAACCAATGGCGGCATGGGCATGAGCATCGCCGCCGGCGTCGCCGCCAGGGCAGACGCCAAAGGCTGGCTGATCGCGTTGGCCGACATGCCCTTCATCCAGCCAGCGACCATCGCCTGCGTGCTGGCCGCACTGCAAAACGGCAGCGCCATCGCCGCACCGATTTATCAAGGCCAGCGTGGTCACCCGGTAGGTTTTTCAGCAGCTTTCGGAGATGCATTACGTGCCTTACGCAGCGATGCCGGCGCCCGCGAATTGCTGCAACGGCATGCAGCGGAAATCACATTGATCGCCTGCGATGACGCGGGGATTCTGGCCGATATCGACACACCGTCAGATCTGCCGACGGATACGGCACAGATATAAAAAACAGGCAAGTCTTGGCAGATTGGTGCGCTCGGCGGGGATCGAACCCACAACCCCTGGCTTCGGAGGCCAGTACTCTATCCATTGAGCTACGAGCGCGGAGGGTGCGAAGGATAGCGCGTTCGGCTGATGGCGTCTATCCTCAGGTGCGCTATCCACTATAATCGCCGCCTTAATTCCACCTTTGCAACCTTTTTTGAAAGCCCTCTATGTCCTCGGAAAACGAAACCTTTCGCGGCTTGCTCATGCTGGTTGGCGGCATGGCCGGCACCATCATCATTGCAGTTATTGCTGCGATAAGCATCTCGCCGCGCAAGAATGCCATCGTGGATGAATCTGCCGTCGATCAGCGCATTGCGCCCGTTGGCCAGGTAATGATTGCTGCGGCCACTGGCGGCGCTGGCGTGGTGCGCACGGGTGAGCAACTATATCAAGCAGCCTGCATTGCTTGCCATGCCACAGGCGCAGCAGGCGCCCCCAAGCTGGGCGACAACGCAGCCTGGGCGCCGCGCCTGGCGCAGGGTTTGGGCGGCTTGCTGAAGTCGGCGACGAATGGCAAGAATGCGATGCCGCCGAAGGGTGGCTCAGACGCCAGCGAACTGGAACTGACGCGGGCGATTGTGTATATGGCGAATAAATCGGGCGGCAGCCTCAAGGAGCCGGCGGCGAAGTAATTCCGCCAACGGCGCTGGCAATCCGCCGCCCCACCAGCGCCGAGTTTCCACCAGAGTTATAAACCCCGCACTATTTTTTCAGCGCACCGAACACTTTCTGCGCAAGCTTTCCCGCCGCTTCGGCGGGATTTTTGCGAATGGCTTTTTCTTCTTCGGCAATCATCAGATACAACCCGTCCAGCGCTTTTTGCGTGACGTAGTTTTCCAACTGGGCGTCTTCTTCCTTGACCAGGCCAAACTTCGTCGCCTTGCCGGCGAACTGGTCATATTTCTGCGCCAGCCCCACTTTGGCCATCGCGGTCTTGACGATGGGTTTGAATTTCACCGCCAACGGTTCGCTGGTCGTGCGGCGGAAATACTGGGTCGCCGCGTCATCGCCGCCCGAAAGAATGCCTTTGGCATCGCTCACCGACATCTGCTTGACCGAATTGACCAGTAGCGTTTTGGCTTGCGGCACGGCGGCTTCGGCGGCGCGGTTCATCGCTGTCACCAGCTCATCCGCCTGCTTGCCCATGCCGAAAGTGCGCAGCATGCCCTCGGCTTTTTTGAGGCTGTCCGGCAGGGGGATCTTGACTTGCGGATTGCCGAGGAATCCGTCTGTCTTGCCCAGCAGGTCAACCGCCTTGCCAGCGCCCTGGGTCAGGGCTTCCTTCAAGCCCTTGCCGGCGTCCTTGCTGGAAAGGTCGTCCAGCGAAACCGCATGGCTGGCGGATGTCAGCAGCAAACCGGTGAGTAGTGTCAGGATATGGCGCATGGCGTCCTCTGTCTGGTTGTCCTGGTTGTCGTTTTACTACGTCTTGCCGTATTACCAACGCCGACTTTTATACGACGCCGGCTTCATGCGCCTGCTGATCTGCATGATAGCTGGAGCGCACCATTGGCCCGCAGGCGGCATGTGTGAAGCCCATCGACATGGCCGCCTGCTCGAACCCGGCAAAGCTGTCGGGATGGACATAGCGCATCACCGGCAGGTGATGGCCGGAGGGCGCCAGATACTGGCCGAGCGTGAGCATCTCGACGCCGTGGTCGCGCATGTCTTGCAGCGTGGCGAGAATTTCTTCGTCGCTCTCGCCCAGGCCCACCATCAGGCCGGATTTGGAGGGGATGTGCGGGTGGCGCCGCTTGAATTCCTGCAGCAGGCGCAGCGAATGCGCGTAGTCGGCGCCGGGGCGCGCCTGCTTGTACAGGCGCGGCACGGTTTCCATGTTGTGGTTCATCACGTCAGGCGGCTGGGTGCCGAGAATGTCCAGCGCCAGTTCCAGGCGGCCGCGGAAATCCGGCACCAGCACTTCGATTTTGGTTGTTGGCGAGAGCGCGCGGACCTGCGCGATGCAATCGGCGAAATGCTGCGCGCCGCCATCGCGCAAGTCGTCGCGGTCGACGCTGGTGATCACCACATATTTCAGCCGCAGCGCGGCGATGGTCTGCGCCAGATGCGCCGGTTCATCGGCATCCGGCGGCAGCGGCTTGCCATGGCCGACATCGCAAAACGGGCAGCGCCGCGTGCACAGGTCGCCGAGGATCATGAAGGTCGCCGTGCCCTTGCCGAAACATTCGCCGATGTTGGGGCAGGAGGCTTCTTCGCACACCGTGTGCAATTGCTGGTCGCGCAGGATCTGCTTGATCTCGCTAAAGCGCGCGGCCGAGTTGCCGGCCTTGACGCGAATCCAGTCGGGCTTTTTCAGCGGCGCGCCAGACGGTACTATTTTTATAGGGATGCGCGCGGTTTTCGCCGCGCCTTTTTCTTTCACACCGCCGAGGGTTTTCGTATTCATGGTTGTTCGAGTTGATGGATCAGCGCATCGGCCAACGCGCGGCCGATGGCTGCCGGACCGACAGTATCGCCGGGACGGGCCAGGTCGCGCAAGCGCGTCACGCGCATGCCGGGATAGCCGCAGGGGTTGATGGCCTGATAAGGGGCCAGATCGACATCGACATTCAGCGCGACGCCGTGGTAGCTGCAACCACCTTTGATGCGCAAACCCAGCGCGGCGATTTTCGCGCCATCGACATACACCCCGGGCGCGCCGGCAAGCCGCGCGGCGGCAATGCCGTGCGTGGCCAGCAGTTCGATCACAGCCTGCTCGATGCGCCGCACCAGTTCGCGCACCTTGAGGTTGTTGCGGCGCAGGTCGAGCAGCAGATAAGCCACCACCTGGCCGGGGCCGTGATAGGTGATCTGCCCGCCGCGGTCGATCTGCACGACCGGAATGCCGATGTCATTGAGCAAGTGTTCCGGCTTGCCCGCAAGGCCTTGCGTGAATACCGGTGGATGCTCGCAGAGCCAGAGTTCGTCCGGCGTATCGGCCGTGCGTGCAGCGGTGAAGGCCTGCATCGCCGCAAGGGTCGGCGCGTAATCCACGCAACCAAGCTGGCGCACGATCACAACACGACCTTGACCATCGGATGCGCACTGAGTTCGCGGTACAGCGCATCCAGCTGCGCTTGCGAGGTGGCGCGCACGGTGCAGGTGAGCGACAGGTAGTTACCCTTGGCGGACGGGCGCATCGCCATCGTCGCCGCATCGAATTCCGGCGCATGTTGGCACACCACCAGCGAGATGGTCTGGGCAAACCCTTCCACCCGCGCGCCCATGATCTTGAGCGGAAAGTCACAGGGGAATTCAATCAGCGTTTGCCTATCCATGCTGCTTGCCCTCGCGCATCACCTCGGCCTTGAACGCTTGATACCAGCCATACATCGCGGCGAAGACCGGCCCCGGCTTACCGGCCGCCGTGTCACCATCCGCTACGGCGAGGAGACCTGCCCGCGAAGCGGGAATCCCAGGTCTGCAAAGCTGAGCGTTTTTTGCTCGCCCGCCTTGTAGCGCAGTTGCTTCATCAGCGCCGACTTTTTTATCATCGAGCACCACAATCGGCAACACTTCGCGCGGCGATGACGCCAGCCACAGCTCGTCCGCCGTGCGCACCTCCGCCTCGCTGATGTCGCGCACTTCCACCGGCAAGCCATGTGTTGCGGCAAGCTCCAGCACCACGTCATAAGTGATGCCGGGCAGCAGCAGATGATTCTTGACCGGGGCCAGCAGCACGCCGTCGCGCACCACAAAAATCGAAGAGGCCGAGCCTTCGGTCAACACACCGTCGCGGAACAGCACCGTCTCCGCGCAACCGGCAGCGACGGACTGCTGGCGCAGCAAACAGTTGGCCAGCAGCGAAGTCGACTTGATGTCACAGCGCAGCCAGCGGATGTCCGGCGCAGAAATGGCGGCCACGCCATTTTTCACTTGCTCCGCACTGGGCATATTCATTTGTTCGGCGAACAGCAGCACGGTAGGTTGCGGTGCAAGCGGAAAGGCATGGCTGCGCACCACCGTCGGCCCGCGTGTGACCTGGATGTAAATCGACTGGTCGCCCCATTCCGCTTCGGCCACCATCTGCATCACCAGCGCGGACCACTCGGCCAGGGTGTGCGGATTGACCAGCGCGATCGCATCCAGGCTGCGCTGCAAACGCAGCAAATGCTGCTCAAGCCGGAACGGCCGGCGCGAATACACGGGAATAACTTCATACACGCCATCGCCGAACAGGAAACCGCGATCCATGACCGAAATCTGCGCATCTTGCGGCGCCAGCCAGCGGCCGTTGAGATACAGCCGCGCGCTCATGGGTGACAAAGCAGGAAAGAAAAGCGCATGAGTAGAGGTCAAGCACAGGATGCCAAAGGACAAATTATAGTTGCCTGCCCGGTTGCACCGTGCACCTGTTTTCTCGATATGCCCGCTACAATCCAGACCATAAATCAAAATGGGAGGGGAAGACATGTCAAAAGCATGGCGGGTGTTAATCGCAGTCTGCATCATTTATTTCATAACGGCCGGTACGGTTCTCTATGGCATGTCGGTAGTCATGAAACCGCTCATCGCGGATATGGGCTGGACCCGCGCCCAAGGCACTTCCGGCATCACCGTGTTAATGCTGGCCACCGGGCTTTTGGGCCCATTGGTCTCCGCCCTGATCGACCGCTTCAACATCCGCAATACGGTACTCATCGGTGCAGCCTGCGTCGCCCTCGGTGCAGCCAGCGCCTACGCCACTGCAGGATTGGTTCAATACTATCTTTCCCTCGCCCTGTTGGGTTTTGGCATGTCGGCGATGACTTTTATTCCCATGAGCCAGATGGTCGCCCGCTGGTTTGTGAAGCGCCGCGGCCTGGCCATGGGCATGCTGCTGACCTCTTCCGGGCTGGGCGCCTTTGTCATGACGCCTTTTCTGGCATTGGTGCTCGAACACACCGGCAGTTGGCGAATGCTGTTTGCAATCATGGGCGCAACCGCACCGCTCTCGGCGATTTTGGCCTTTCTGTTGCTGCGCAACCACCCTGCAAGTGAAGCGGAAATCGATGCCGGACGTGCCGATGCGCCGCAGCAAACAGCCCACACGACAAAGGTTTACCAATCCAGCGTGGACTGGAATCTCAAGGACGCGTTACGCGCCAAGCCTTTGTGGCTTATCGTTGCCGCGTTCGCCATGTGCTTGCTCGGCGTTAATCTGATCAATAGCCAAGCCATTCTGCACCTCACAGACATGGGAATTGGCCAAGTACTGGCGGGCTCCGCCATTGGCACGATGGGACTATGCAGCGTCGCTGGCCGCCTGGGCGGCGGTATTCTGGGCGACCGTATCGAACCAAAATTCCTGCTGGCTATGGGACTCCTGTTTCAGGCAACCGGGTTCGTCACACTCCTGTTCGCGGATCGCGACGTGCTAGTTTACGCCTTTGCCCTGATTTTCGGCATCGGCCTTGGCCTGAGCATTGTCACCGCGCCACTCATGCTGGCAAACTATTTCGGCACGGGCAGCCTGGCGCGCATCAATGCGACTACAGGCATCTTCACGATAGGGGTGACGGCATTCGCGCCCACCATCGCGGGCTATGCCAGCGATACCTTGGGCAGCTATACGCTGGTGTTCCTCAGCTTCTCCGCACTGGCTGTTTTGCTGGCGGTGCCGGTAGCGCTGTTGAAGCCGCCCATGCCAATGCAATCCTCTGCGCCAGCACCATGACGGTGTGAAATTAACGCCTGCACAGGCAGGGTATTGGCTGCCTGTGCGATCCTGCGCATTGCCGCTTATTCCAGCGGGTGGCCACTCAAGTCATACTGTGTGCGGCCATAAAACATCATGTGGTCTTCATAAATCTGCGTAACGTGAATTGAAATCATGAACAGATCACGCGCAAAGACTTCCACCAAGTCACCTTTGTAGGTGGCCGCGCCACCCAGCAGTTCCAGCGTACGAAAACCCACTTGCGATGCTGTCCGTGCAATGGATGAACGCCAGGCAGCAAGACGGTTTTTTTCAAGGGCAGAAGCGGATGGCGTCCCTGCGTTACACCAGTCTTCAAGTTGTTTGAGATAGCGTTCGTATAACGCTTCAGCCTGATCGATGATTGTAGCTAACTCGCCCAGATTGCGTTGTGCCACCGGTGATTCCCACTCTTGATGGCCAAGCAACACCCGTTGCCGCTGGCGAATGCGCTGGTGCAGTTCCTGTTGCAGGCGCTGGATCGCACCGACGCAGATTGCGTTGAAACCCATGGCAAATGCCGGCATGAAGGGCACTCGATACACCGGCTCTGCAGGATCAAAGTCTCCGCCGAGCGGAATGGACCTCTCCTTTACAGACGCCACCGGCAAAACCCGATGCCAGGGGACAAATACTTTGTCGACAGCAATGCCGTTGCTGCCCGTGCCACGCAGGCCGAAAGTATCCCAATTGCGGATGATTTTCCCTTCCGCCACCTTGATCGTGACCAGACAGGGTTGTGGCCCGACATCGGTACCGGGAACATCAACAACCGCGCCCAGGCCAATCCATTCGCAGAAATCGATACCACTACCCCAATTCCACTGGCCGCTGAGAACCACACCACCCTCGGCATAATCAACCTTGCCTATTGGAAAAAAGATGTCGGCAATAAATTTATCCTGCGCATAAATCTCCTCACGGCCGGCTGATGGCAACAGCGCAATCCAGGATTCATGCAAGGGCATGAAATAAGTCAGCCAGGCGCCTGAAACGCTATGCCGCGCAACCGTACGGACAACCTCTGAAAGCGTACGGTGCCCTGCACCCAGGCCACCATATCGTTTGGGCCGCAACAGGCGGTGCAGCTGTGTTTCATGGATGGCATCCTTGAACTTGTCCGAGTAGCCACCCTTGCGATCTGCCTCAAAAAGCTCGGCTTCAGCGATCTGGCCGACATACTCAGCCCGCTTGATTGCTTCTTCGTGAGTGAGCTGCACCATCTGATACCTCTGATCATCCTGCATCTAATCAAAAAAACGGGGGCCGAGACTCCCGTTTTTATCCTTTACTATCAGTTAATCCCCGCCACGCAGGTTCTGCACCTGAAACAAGTTAGGTGGGTTCTTGCTTGGGTCAATTTCGCCGCGGAAGCGAATCATCGTGCAATGGCCAGACTGCATGTCGACCATAGTGCCCGAATCATCCAACGGAATGCCTGATCCCTTGTTGATAGGCAAATGGAAATCAGGATGCGCCTTGCCAATCACGAAGGCCTTCCACATCTCGCCCTTGCGGTCATAGATTGTCGAGATGGACGGGGTCGCGATCTGCGCATCAAGATAAATAACGCGCTTGCTGACCGGGTGCCCTGGATTTACCGGGCGGCCCTCAAGCACAAAAACCTTGCGCAATTGCCAGGTCACATCCGGGAAGCATTTGCCCTTGCCGGTCGCCCCGATATAGCCATAGCCATCGGGATCCTTGAACTCCGGATCGAGCTTCATTTCACTGTGCTTGTAATACGGCATCAAGGCATTCTTGGTTTCGATGTAAGTCCACTTGTAATCCGAAACACGGCCGTTGTAACCCTCGAAATCCTCGATCATCAAGTCGGAACCCAGAAAGGAATCGGTGACCTGCCCGGTCGCCAGACGCCGCACGCGGCGCTGAAAGCCCAAATACAAATAACCATCGTCAAGCTTGGCGTCATCCTCATAGCGCTGCAACAGCAACTGGGTATTTTTCAGGTCAATCGGCTCATGCACCTTGACGTAAGTTCCGCGATAAATCTGGGACGGATTTGGCGTGATGTCCGGGATTGGCGGGTTCGAGATACGGTGCTTAAAATTCAGGAAATGGAACTCGAATTTTATGGTGCGCTCAATCGCCCCGGTGTTGGCATTGATATAACGCCAGTAGAACGGAAAAACGATCCCGTTATCACCCCAATTCAGGCCATACTTGAAATTCCAGGCCAGCTTTTCGCCTGCACGCGCATCCGATTTCACTGGCTGGAGCGGGAATGGACGGCCAGCCGCATAGTCGCTGATCGTCGTACCTAGCTTCACTTTATCCGCATACTGTTTGGTGGCATCGATAAAGGCTTTGGGCAAGGGCATATCAAACGTCTGGCCAACCGGAATTTCAAACCAGCCATCCTTGATCAGCTTGAATTGCGCCGGTCCAAGAATATCCTTGAACTGGTCGACATTGCCCTTGTTGATGACCATACCAGGTTTGAGCCCCGGAAAAGTCGGGAAACCTTTTTTATAAGGAAAGAACGCATCATCCATCTCGGCATCGGTAATGGCATGCGCTCCCTGGGCGAGCAAAGCAACCGCACAGACCGCGGCAAACTTTAATTTTTTTCCAACCAGGTTCAGTTTCATCGGATTACCTCTCTTTAGTTGTTGATCCAAATCTGCAAAAGTCGGCGCTGGTGATACGGCGCCAGCGCTGCGCGTCCCTTCAGGAACCTTTGCGCAGGCCATCAGAACGTGTATTTCATCGTGAAAATAACCTCGTCTTCTCTCCACGCCGCACCAATCGGGCCAGCGCGGAATCCACCAAGCGGAACCAATCCGCTCAGGCCAGCAGCGCCGGGGCTACTCCCTTGGACTGGATATTGCGTGAATGGGGCAAATGGGTTCGCTGCGCGCTGGTCATCAAACTGCCAGCGTCCCTGATCAGCACGGAACTTGAAGTTTGCACCCAGCGAAAATTGCAGATTGTCGGAGTAACGATAGGAGATAGACGGCGCCATCGCAAACGCATGCGCCTTGAAGTCGCGCGCCATGATCACTTGCGGGTTCAGCCGCGCATTGAACAGCGAAGAACGGATCAGCAAAGTGCCCGTAACGTCGTTCGCCCAATCCGGGATACCGAATGCGCCATAAGGCCCGTTATATTGCTCATGGTCATAAATGTGCTGATAGAACAATTGTCCGGAAATCAGCGTGGCTTCAGCCTCATTAATCCACGGGATGATGGTCGGCCGGTCAAGACCAATGACCGAGCGGAACACACGGTTCTTTGAATAGCCATTCGGGTTCGCCGTGTTGGTGAACTCTTCGCCATGCGTCAGCGCCGCTTCAAGGCGCACGGCAAGGTTGGCATCCGGAATCTGGAAGTCTGCCGAACCACCCACCAGGTTCACTCGCGGGTAAACCAGGTCAAATGCGATCAAATCTGTCGTATTCTGGATTTGCCCGGTAAACATGTTGACCACACCCGTATTAATCATGTGCAGACTCGGCAATTGCGAACGGTAGGTCAAGGCATTCAGCGAGAAGCTGAAACCACCTGCGGTCACCCCTTCCCATTTAATGCCCAACTGGGTGTTCTTGAGCGTCCAGTCAGGCAATTCGACATTGCGGATACCGATCTGGTGGGGTCCAAAATTAGTCGCCAGGAAAGCGCCATTGCCTGGGCCGCTGGGTGCGCCTGGCGTAGGCGGCGGCAGCGCCAGATTGGCGAAATTGCCTACCGTGCCACCATAATCCCACAAGGTTTTGAAGGCGCGCAGCGTACAGCCCGCATCAAGAATCACATTCGGCTGACCACACTGGCCCAGATTGTTTGGGCGGAACTTGTCGAAATTCCACACCACCGACACGTTGCGATCCTGGAAGGACTCACTCGCACCCATGCGGTATTCGGCTTGCAAAATCCACATCGGGATGCGGATATCCTGCATCTCGTCGTAGATATTGCCGCGCGAGTAATCCATCGGGTTGATTACGTCCAGCACACGGAACAAGTCGGTACGGCCCCAAACCACCTGCTGTCTGCCCAGCTTGACGAATACCTGCTTGCCATTATCAAGATCAAAAGTGTTCTTGATATAGAACTCGCGGATGAAATCGAGCCGGCTATTGAACTCGGGCATTTCCAGCTCGCTCTGTTTGAGGTCACCATAACCGCCAAAGTCCACACAACCCCGGCTATCTTTATCGCAAGGCCGCACGGGTACAGCCACCTGCACGCCATTGGGATTGCTACCCCAGCGGTCAAACAGCTGACGTAACCCCTGGTTCGGACTATACGGCAGGGGCACTGCGCCCTGCCCAGTACTCGGGTTGGCTATCGTACCGGGTGTAGTCGAGTTAAAACCAAAAGCGTTGTTTACCAAGGGGCCGCCAAGCAAGGCGGCGTTTGCATTATTCACGGGGCCTTGACCATAGGGCACCGAAGATGGCGAAACAAGAAACGGAACCCCTACTATTGGACCCCCGCTGTTTTCGAGATTAACCGCACCCCCGGCATTTTTGCCGTATTCATCCTTGTTCAGCTGATAAACGCCATCATAAGTGCCACGGAATATGCCATGGAAAGTCCAGCCGCCGGAAAGCTTTTTGTCCGACTCGACCTGAAGCGTGTTGCGGAATTTGGACAAACCCACGTTATTGCCCGTGTTGTCCTTGCCGCGAAAGCGCGTATCGTTTTCGTAGAAAACATCCACCTTCCAAGGGCGCACATCTTCGCCCAGCTCTGGCAATGCATTTTCCGCAAAAGCCGGTGGACTAACCGCAACACTGGCCAACAACCCTACAGCAAGCTGCCCGCAGAGCAGCATCCGCCTCCATTTATTATGTTTCATTGTTTTCCCCTTTTATTTAGTTTGTCTTACAACCTGTCAAACCATCGTTTGCAAACTTGGCCCGATTCTTCCGGCGAACGCACCTGAAGACCGGACTTTTTTATTAATTAATCTGATACCGGCTAAACAACAACCCCCGCTTGCTTCTGAACATCGTTTATCCCTATCCTTTCATTACGTCACCCGTACCAATACTGGTAACAAAATGCGGTTTGAATACCACACACCAGGCAGGCACAATCAGCATTGCGGCAATCGCATTGACGGCCAGCATAAATGAAAGCAGTACCGCCGTGTCAGACTGAAACCGCAAATGTGACATGAAGATCCACAGGATTACGCCAGCAATCAGGGTCGCTGCGGTAAAGCTCACGGCGTACCCGGTGGTCGAAACGGCATTGATCACGGCCTTGTGGATGTCGCGGTCATGGGCAAACTCTTCGCGGATGCGGTCCATGAAATAGACCGCGTAGTCGATACCGACACCCACACCGACCGTGATCACCGGCACGGTGTTTACGTTGATGCCGATATGATTGGCGCCCATGTAGGCGTAAGTCATCGAGGTGGTGAAGAGCATCGGGAAAATCATCAACCAGCCAGCATGCAACGACTGGTAATACGCCGCCACCAGCAAGAAGGAGAGCAGCAGCACCGCCGGGATGATGATCATGTGGTCGCGGTGCAATGCCTGGTTGCCCGCAGCGGTCACCCCCACAATCCCGCCGGCAAGATCAACATGCAGGCCGGGCACTTCGGCTTCAACCATTTTCTTGCCTTCCAGCGCCATGGCCATGGCGCGCGGAATGGTGGTCGCTTTGTGGTCTTTGTAATAGAAAATCACATTGGCTTCGGTTTCATCGGATGTGATGAACTCTTTCAAGGCGCCTGGAATAGGGCTGGAGGCCATATAGGCAAACATCAGGCCGCCACTTTCTGCGGCCGTCGTCGGCGTCTGCATCCAACGTGGATCGTCATTGTGCGTCAGCCGGTTGAAGACGCGCATGACCATAGGCAACGCTTTGGTAC
>JBAQUE010000004.1:0-4993 GCA_049297315.1 Rugosibacter sp. | reverse complement strand
AGCTTGGCTGGCCCCGCCTTGGGGCGGCCCGGCGACGGGGCTGGCCGCCATTACATCAGCCGTCCGCCACGCACGCGCCGTCCGGCGGTGGCCAATGAACCCATGCCCTGCCCGCCGTGGGCATGGGCGATGGCGCAGGCCAGCGCATCGGCGGCGTCGGCGCTGGGCGCGCCAGAGAGATTGAGCAGGCGCATGACCATCTGCTGCACCTGTTCCTTCGCCGCCTTGCCATGGCCGACCACGGCCTGCTTGACTTGCAGCGCGGTGTATTCCGCCACCGGCAGGCTGGCCAGCACCAGCGCCGCAATCGCCGCGCCGCGCGCCTGGCCGAGCAGCAGCGTGGATTGCGGATTGACATTGACAAAGACGATTTCCACCGCCGCCTGTTGCGGTTGATAGGTGGCGACGACTTCGCCCACGCCATCGAGCAGGGTTTTGATGCGCAGCGGCAGGCTGCTGTTGGCATCGGTCTTGATGCAGCCGCTGGCGATATACGTCAGTGTGCCGCCGGTTTTCTCAATGACGCCAAAGCCTGTCGAACGCAGGCCGGGGTCGATGCCGAGGATGCGCAGTGTGCTCATTGGCGCGCCAGATACACGCCCCAGACCGCGAGTCCCATGCCGGCCAGGGCGATGCCCGAAAGCATTTCGCCGAACAAGCCCCAGGCGATCAGGGCGGTGCATGGCGGCACAAGGTAGAACACGCTAGCGATGTTGACCGCCGTGCCGTGGCGGATCAGCCAGTTGAGCAGCGAGATGGCGCCGATCGAGAGCACCAGCACCAGCCAGCCCAGGGCGAAGAGGAAATCTGGCGTCCAATCGACGCGGAAGCTCTCGGTCATCGCCGCTACTGCCCAGGTAGCCAACGCGCTGGGTGCGAACTGGGCGACAGCGCCCGTGCGCCAGTCAAAACGCGGGCAAAAGCGTTTCTGGTAAATGGCGCCAAGCGTGATGCCGGCCAGCGCCACCAGCGCCGGCGCCAGGGCATTCAGCCCGAAACCGAGCCCCAGCTTGCTGGAGACCACCAGCATGACGCCGGCGAAGCCAAGCGCCAGCCCCAGCCACTGCCGCGCCTTTACCGTCTCGCCCAATAGCCAGCCAGCACCCACGGCGGTGAGCAGCGGCTGGATGCCGACCACCAGGCTGGTGATCCCGGCGGGCAGGCCCATGCTGATGGCAGTGAACACGCCACCCAGATAGACCGCATGGATCAGCAGTCCGGAGACGCCGATGTGGAACCACTGCCGGGCGCCCTTCGGCCAGGGCGCCCGGCTGGCCAGCGCGATGGCCGTCATCAGGCCAATGACGACCAGGTAGCGGATGAGCAGGAAGGTGAGCGGCTCGGCATGCGGCAGGCCGTACTTGGCGCCGATGAAACCGGTCGCCCAGAGGACGACGAAAAGGTAAGGTGCGAAGTAAGGTGCAAAACCCGCGAAAGGAGCCACGTTACTCGTCGATCACCGCTGTCGTATAAACCTCCTGCACATCGTCGAGCGATTCCAGCGCGTCGAGCAGCTTTTGCATCTTGATGGCATCCTCGCCGGTGAACTCGACTTCATTTTCCGGCTTCATCGTCACGTCGCCGAATTCCGGCTTGAAACCGGCTTTCTCCAGCGCTTCTTTCACCTGAGCGAAATCGTTGGGCGGGGTGAGCACTTCGATGGAGCCGTCTTCATTCGTCACGATATCCTCGGCACCGGCTTCAATCGCCGCATCCATCAGCTTGGCCTCATCCGTGCCGGGCGCGAACAGCATCTGCCCGCAATGCGTGAACAGGAAAGCCACGCTGCCGTCAGTACCCATGTTGCCGCCATTTTTGGCGAAGGCATGGCGCACTTCGGCCACGGTACGCACCTTGTTGTCGGTCAGGCAGTCCACCATCACTGCCGCACCGTTGATGCCGTAGCCTTCGTAGCGGATTTCCTCATAGCTCACGCCGTCGAGCTGGCCGGTGCCGCGCTTGATGGCGTTGTCGATGTTGTCCTTGGGCAGGCTTTGCCCCTTGGCTTTTTCAATCGCCAGGCGCAAGCGCGGGTTGGCGCTGACATCGCCGCCGCCCATCTTGGCGGCCACGGTGATTTCCTTGATCAGTTTGGTGAACACCTTGCCCCGCTTGGCGTCCTGTCGACCTTTGCGGTGCTGGATATTGGCCCATTTGGAATGTCCGGCCATGCTGTTTCCCTCAATGTTTTGGCGCAATTGCGCTTAAGATGCCGAATTTTAGCACCCGCAAATTATGACCATGAGCCTCGCCTTGCCCCTCGCCAAGAACGGCGCTGCTGAACTTGTATTGCTAACGCGCATGGCCAATCGCCACGGCTTGATTACCGGCGCCACCGGCACCGGCAAGACGGTGACTTTGCAACGCATCGCCGAGCAACTCTCAAACGCCGGTGTGCCGGTGTTTCTGGCCGACGCCAAAGGCGATTTGTCCGGCCTGGGCGTCGCCGCGGTCGCCAGCGAGAAACTGCAAAAACGCCTCGACGCGCTGGGCGTGACGGACTGGCAACCGGCGGGCAACCCGGTGACTTTCTGGGATGTGTTCGGCGAGCTGGGCCATCCGGTGCGCGCCACGATTTCCGACATGGGGCCGTTGCTGCTCGGGCGCGTGCTCAACCTCAACGAAACCCAGGCTGGCGTGCTGCAACTGGTGTTCAAGATTGCCGACGACCAGGGCTTGCTGCTGCTCGACCTGAAAGATCTGCGCACCATGGTGCAGCACGTGGGCGAGCACGCCGATGAATTCCGCACCGGCTACGGCAATGTCTCGGCGGCCTCGATCGGCGCCATTCAGCGCGGCCTATTGACGCTCGAAGAACAAGGCGGCGACCGGTTCTTCGGCGAGCCGATGCTGGACATCGACGACCTCATGCAGACCGGCTCTGGCGCAATGGGCGGACGCGGCATGATCAATGTGTTCGCCGCCGAAAAGCTGATGAACTTTCCGCGTCTGTATGCCTGCTTCCTGCTCTGGCTGCTGGCCGAGTTGTTCGAGCGGCTGCCCGAAGCGGGCGACCTGGACAAGCCCAAGCTGGTGTTTTTCTTTGATGAGGCGCATCTTTTGTTTGACGCCGCGCCGCCCGCCTTGCTGCAAAAAATCGAGCAAGTCGTGCGCCTGATCCGCTCGAAAGGCGTAGGTATTTTTTTCGTCACGCAAAACCCGCTGGACATTCCCGACACCGTGCTCGGCCAACTCGGCAACCGCGTGCAGCATGCCTTGCGCGCCTTCACGCCACGCGACCAGAAAGCGGTCAAAGCGGCGGCCGACACCTTGCGCGCCAATCCGGCGTTCGATGCGGTGGCGGCGATTACCGAGCTGGGCGTGGGCGAAGCGCTGGTGTCGTTTCTGGATGAACAAGGCCGGCCGACGGTAGTCGAGCGCGCGTTTGTGCTGCCGCCCTCATCACGCATCGGGCCGATGACGGCGGATGAGCGCCGTGCGGCAATCAACAATTCGCTGCTCGCCGGGCATTACGAAAAAGCGGTCGACCGCGATTCGGCGTTTGAAAAACTCGGCGCTGGTAGGACGGCGAACAACGGCGGACAGAACGCAAACCGCGACGCTGATGGCGCGCAGCCGTCAGGTGGCGGCCTGCTGGATACCCTGGGCGGCATGTTTGGCGGCGGAAGCAGCCGCCGCCAAGGCGTGCTCGAAGCGGCCGTGAAAAGCGCCGCACGTACCATGGGTTCGCAAGTCGGCCGCGAAATCATCCGCGGCGTGCTGGGTTCCATTCTCGGCGGACGGCGGCGCTGAGTTTTCGTCGAGCCATTTATTGTGCCAGCGCCTTTTAAGGTTTGTCCCAAATGCGGCCATCTGCCACCGCAGCCGCTGGGCGCGACAGATGCCTGCCCGGCCTGCGGCGTGTATATGCACAAGTGGCCACAGCGCGTTACAAAGTCGGCGATGGCGCAACGGCAAGAGCAGAGCAACGAATTTGACGAAGAGGATGCAGAGGCTGATTCCTGGCGTGCGAAGCTGTTGACCTTGCCCGGCAAGGATGCGGGTGATCCTGCGATTTTGGCTGTGCGTGCAGCCGTTTTGTGCGGCCTGGCGGTTTGGGGCGTGTTCCTGATGACACGTGATGTCACCGATGGCGAAGTGTTCCAGAGCTTCATGCACAACATCCTGCTGCCCATCCACGAAGCCGGGCATGTGCTGTTCATGCCGTTTGGCGAATTTCTTACTATCGCGGGTGGCAGCCTGTTTCAGGTGCTGTTGCCGCTGGCGATTGGCCTAGCCTTCCTGCGCAAAAACCGCGACCCGTTTGGCGCGGCGGTGTGTCTGTGGTGGGCGGGCATCAGTCTGATTGATCTGGCGCCCTACATTTATGACGCGCTTCACCCGCAGCTCACCTTGCTCGGCGGGCACACCGGCGAGGACGGCCCGCATGACTGGATTTATCTTTTTGATACCCTGGGCGGCCTGTCACACGCGCCAGCCTGGGGGCGCTTGGTGCGGATAGTCGGTGCGTTGCTGGCGCTGCTTGCGCTCGCCTGGGCGGGGCTGGTGTTGCGGCGCGCTTATCAGCGGCGCGCTGTTTGAGCCAGAAGTTGAACGCGGGCTGGCTGGAACGCAAAACACGCCACACACAAAACACAGGCGAAAAGCCGGCGAGGGCGGTGGTGGTTGTTTTGGCCTCCGCATCGCGCGATGAATCGCGCTCCTACAGGGGTGGGACGACGTGTGTGTAGGAGCCCGATTCATCGGGCGATAGGCGGGTGGCAAGAGGGATGGTGGTTGTTTTGGCCTGCGCATCGCGCGATGAATCGCGCTCCTACAAGGGGACGGTGTGTAGGAGCCTGATTCATCGGGCGATAGGCGCGCGGCAAGAGCGCCAGCGGTTGTTTCGCCCCGCGCATCGTGCGATGAATCCTACGTCCGGCTGGCTTTTTTCATCGCGGCGCGGGCCAGGCTATGGGCATTCAGGCGCGCCAGGGCGGCGGCGGTGTCCCAGCCGGCGCGTTCGGCCTGTTGTTGCAGCATGGCTTGCAAT
>JBAQUE010000003.1:0-2120 GCA_049297315.1 Rugosibacter sp. | reverse complement strand
TGTTGATCCCAAAGATCGGGAATATGCCGGGCTGACATTGCAAAATCTGGCGGCAGGTCATCTGGAAAAAGCCGAGTTGGCGTTCACCATGTTGCGCAAGGATGGTGCGGCTGTGGAGATAGGCGTCAGTAGCGTGGTGGCTGTATATCAATCCCGTCCTGCCATCATTGGCCTGCTGCAGGACATCTCGGACAAAAAGGTGGCTGAAGACCAGATCAGGCGCTATGCACAGCAACTTGAGCATACCTTCATCCAGACGGTCGCATTGGCCACCACCTTGAGCGAGATGCGCGACCCTTACACGGCAGGCCATGAGCAACGGGTAGCGGCCATCTCCGTGGAAATTGGCCGCGAGATGGGGCTGGATGAAAATCAGCTGGAAGGCTTGCGCATCGGCGGCTACCTGCATGATGTGGGCAAACTTTCCGTGCCCATCGAGATCCTGGTCAAACCCTCTAAACTCACAGAAAACGAATATCTGCTGATAAAAGGCCACCCCCAGGCGGGTTATGACGTGCTCAAGGGTGTCGACTTCCCCTGGCCAGTCGCCAAGATTGCCTTGCAGCACCATGAGCGCATCGACGGCAGCGGGTATCCGCAAGGCTTGAAAGGTGACGAGATCATTCTTGAGGCGCGTATTGCTGCAGTGGCGGATGTCATTGAATCGATGGCTTCCCATCGGCCCTATCGCCCCGGCCTGGGCATCGATGCGGCGCTGGCGGAAATCGAGCGGGGCAGGGGCACCGCTTATGACGCGCAGGTTGTTGCTGCCTGCCTGCGCTTGTTCCGTGACAAGGGCTATGTGATCCCGGGGTAGTTTTTCCCCCGGCGAAGCGATACCGGGTCAAACGGCGCCAGCGGAACCACACGGTTTTTTCATCTTGCCGGTTACATGCATCTCGCAAGCCTTGCAGTCAAAACGCAGGATCAGGCGCTCATTGGCGTTAATCAGCGCCATTGCTCCGGCCTTGATGTGACTGCGCGCCGTATCGCCAACGCCGACTTTTCAGTGGCTTGATGGGTCAAGGCGACACTGAACAAGTCCCGGAACAAGTCCCATCTTGAATTGTCGTAGCGAGAGTTCAAATCGGGAGGAAATGAAATGGCGCAAATGACACTGGCAACCAACGGATTCGAGGCATACCGGAAGATGACCCGCAAGGCGGACAAGGCGCGCGATCCGGAGATGCACCAGACCAAGAAGGGGAACCAGTGGTATTTCGGCATGAAGGTGCATATCGGTGTGGACAGCCGCACCGGGCTTACCCACAGCGCCAGCGCATCACGCCGGCCAACGTGCATGACAGCCAGGAATTGCCGAATTTGTTGCATGGCAACGAGCCCCGGCTATATGGCGACAGCACCTATACGGGGCAGAAAGAGGTGCTCGAACAAATTGCACCGAACGCAAAAGATTTCACCAACAAACTCCCCTTGCATACTGTGCAACATACCGCTAAAGTGCATCACATATTCAACTACAAAAACGAGGCACATAAATGACTACAGTTTCATTGCGCTTACCCGATGATATTTTGCAAGCGACGGAGCAGCGCGCCAAGACTCTGCATTTGCCACGTGCGGAATATATCCGCCGCGCCATCGTGGCGATGAACGAGGACGTGCTGAAACAGAGTCGGCGCGAGCAGTTGATAAGAGTCTCCAAGCGTGTCGCTGCTGACAGCATGAGAGTGAATGCCGAATTCGCCGCAATAGAAGATACGCCCGATGCTTAACGGTGAAGTCTGGCTGGCAAATCTGAATCCAGGCAAGGGGACTGAGCCGAGAAAAATCCGACCTGTGTTGATCGTGCAGGGGCAGGCTTTGCTGGATGCGCAACACCCCTCCACGCTTATCGTTCCTCTAACCACGCAACTCATGGACGATGCCGTACCCTTGCGCATCCGCGTCACGGCTCAAGGTCGGCTGACCGCCAATTCCGATTTACTCATTGACCAGTTACGCGCCATCGACAACCGCCGTTTAATTGACGGTCCGCTGTTGCGTTGCGATGGCGAAATGATGGCGCGGGTCTATGCGGCAATTCAGGACATCATGGAAACATAAACCGGACATCTGGAAGAAGGGCTGGAGATGAGGGTTTCCGCTATATAGATAGC
>JBAQUE010000002.1:0-7543 GCA_049297315.1 Rugosibacter sp. | reverse complement strand
TGATCGAGCCATCTGATACCGTCGAATACGATCTTGACCAACTGCTGAGTGGCATCACGGCCACGAACGCTCACGGCGAAGTGAGTTTTGGCAGCCCGGTCGGGAAGGAAGCACTTTGATGGCAGTGCGTGGCTATGTTCCTGAATCAGGTGATGTTGTCTGGCTGGAGTTTGCCCCACAAGCTGGTCATGAGCAGGCTGGCCATCGACCGGCGCTGGTCATCAGTCCAGCGAGTTACAACGGCAAAACTGACCTGATGGTTTGCTGCCCGATGAGCACCAAGATTAAAGGGCATCCTTTTGAAGTGCTGACCGCGGTGAGTGGCGTGGCTAGCGCGGTCCTCTCCGACCAGGTCAAATCATTGGACTGGAAGGTCCGCAAAGCAAAGAAAAAGGCCACTGTGTCTGCTGACGTGATGATGCACGTTCGCGCCAAAATCAAGGCATTGCTGGCTATTCACTGACCCTCAGAAACCTGAAGCAATCCGCAGGAATCCGCAATTTTCCGCATCATTCCGCATGGGTGCTCGTTTCCCCGTTCGGCCCCCATTTAACGCACCCCAACCAGGAATGATTTGGGGGGGTCTTTGCCAATCATGCTCAGCGCTTGGCCAGCAGCCCTGTGTCCACCAGAATGGCGGCGATGCCTTCAGCCAACTGGCGATATCCGGCTGCATTCGGATGAATCTGATCCGACTTGAGCGCGGGGTCGGACAACACATCGGCAAATGTTTCCGGCGCCAGCGGCACGTTTTCCTCTGCGGCCAACTCGGCATACAACTCGGCATCCGGCAGCGAACCCACCGCCGCGCCCATCAGCGAAAAACGCGGGACGGCTACCAGCAACACGGTTATCCCTTTCTGCTTGATCGTTTGCAGCATGTTGCGTATGTTCTGTTTCACCTCCGCTGCGGGTCTCCGGCGCAGAAAATCATTGCCACCGATTTCCAGAATCACCAGCTTCGGCTGCGTTTCATCGAGTGCCGCAGCAAGCCGCGCTTTGGCGCCTGCTGTCGTATCTCCAGGCACGCCGTAGTTATGCACTTCCCATCGGCTGAGCACGGCAAGCCTGCTGGGAAAATCCTCGCCGGCTGCCGCACCGGTGCCGTAAGTCACGCTATCACCAAGAGCCAGCACTGAAGCGCCAGGAGGCAATGCAGCATATTTCGGGGCGGCGTCACAGCCGACCAGCAGTGCACACAATGCGCACAATATCAGCAGCGTTGTTCGTCGTCGTGGGAGCATTCGGGTCGCTTACAGGGGTTTTGGGATAGTCGCCGTCTTGCCATCGCCGACTTTTCATTCACTTTAGCATGGCCTCGTCGGCAGATATAATTTGCCCTGCCCCTTCCACCAGCCCTTCCACCAGCCCTGCCGCCAGGCGCCTTTTAACATAGTGAACATCATCACCATTTCCTGCTACAAATTCGTCACGCTGGATGACCGTGAAATGCTGCAGGTTGACTTGACGGCACGCTGTCTTGAACTGCATCTCAAAGGCACCATTCTGCTCGCGCCGGAAGGCATCAATGTGTTTTTGGCAGGCACACGGGATGCGATTGACGCCATCGTCGCCTACTTGCGCAGCGATGCGCGGTTTGGCGATTTACAACCCAAGGAAAGCATCACCGCCTTGCCGCCGTTTGGCAAACTGCGTGTGCGATTGAAGAAAGAAATCATCACCATGAAACATCCGCTGATCCGGCCGGAAGCAGGCCGCGCGCCATCGGTTGCGGCGGCCACGCTCAAGGCCTGGCTGGATCGCGGCCATGACGATGCAGGGCGCCCCATCGTGATGCTGGATACGCGGAACGCTTATGAGGTGGCGGCGGGTAGTTTCGCTGGTGCGGTCGATTATCAGATGGCTCGATTCTCTGAATTTCCTGCACAGATCGCTGCACAACAAACTGCAAACCACGACCCATTCGACGACAAAACCGTCGTCACATTCTGCACCGGCGGCATCCGCTGTGAAAAAGCGGCGATTTACATGCAGGAAGCCGGCGTCAGAAATGTCTTCCAGCTGGAAGGCGGCATCCTCAAATACTTCGAGGAAGTTGGCAACGCGCACTATGAAGGCGGCTGTTTCGTATTCGACAACCGCACCGTGCTGGATGCGGATTTGCAACCGGCGGCCTGAACAGGCGCCCGACGACAAGCCAAGCAACACGGCCGGCAGGAACCTTCTTGCGCCAGATCGCATCCCAGCGAGTACTAAACTGCGCTTTCCCCGCCTCGTGCAGCCTTACATTTCCTTACAGCAGCCCGCAAAACGAATCAACTAGAATTCCCCGATGAAAACTCCTATCCGCTTTGGCCGTCTGCCGCTTGCCGTGCTGGTTCTGGTCGTCCTTATCGCTGCGTATGCCACATGGCATTTTTCTGCCGCCAAGGATGCACCGGCCTACAAGTTGGCCAAGCTTGAGGCGGGCCCCATCACGGCGTCTGTGTCGGCGACAGGCACGCTGAATCCCGTGGTTTCGGTGCAGGTCGGTTCGCAGGTTTCCGGCCAGATCACGGAAATTCTGGTGGATTTCAATTCCCCGGTAAAAGCCGGCCAGTTGATCGCCCGCATCGACCCGGACACCTTCACCCAGCGCGTGCGTCAGGCCGAAGCCGATATGGATGCGGCGCGCGCGACCCTGGCCGTACAGCAGGCGCAGGTCGCGCAGGCGCAGGCGAATCTGCTGGAGGCACAGCGCGATTTCACGCGCAAGCAACAACTGGTGGAAAAGAAATTTGTCTCAGCGGCCGACCGCGACAAGGCGCAAACCACGCGCGATGCAGCCGCAGCCGCCCTGCAACTGGCCCAGGCGCAATTGCTGAATGGCCAGGCCCAGGTGCGCCAGCGCCAGGCTTTGCTGGTGCAGGCGCAGGTTGATTTGCAGCGCACCAGCATCCGCTCGCCGGTGGATGGCGTGGTGGTCAAGCGCAGCGTGGATATGGGCCAGACAGTGGCGGCCAGCCTGCAAGCGCCGGAGCTGTTCATCATCGCCAAAAACCTGACCGACATGCAGGTGGAAACCTCGGTTGATGAAGCCGATGTCGGCCGCATCCAGCCGGGGCAGCACGCCAGTTTTACGGTGGATGCCTTTCCCGGCCGCCACTTCACCGGTGAAGTGCGCCAGGTGCGCAAGGCGGCGAGCATCGTGTCGAATGTCGTCAGCTACACCGTGGTGATTTCCGCCGCCAACCCTGATCTGATCCTGCTGCCCGGCATGACGGCGAATGTGCGGATTGTCACGGCGCACAAGGACAACGCGCTGAAAGTCGCCAACGCGGCCTTGCGCTTTCGTCCGGCGAGCCTGAAGGATGCTGCAAATGGCGATGCGCGTGACGAAAAAGCGGCGCAAAACAAAACCAGCGCCGTTCCGCCAGCACGCCCCGCAGGAAGTACCCTTGGGGTGCCGACTTTTCCCACCGCCACAGGCCTCCTAGGACGCCTGTGGGTGGTCGGCAGCGATGGCGCACCACAGTCCGTTGATGTGCGGCTGGGCCTCAGCGACGGCGGCATGACCGAGATTCTCACTGACACGCTCAAAGCCGGCAGCGAAGTCATCACCGGCTTGCAAACCGCTGCGCGCAGCAAATCTGCGGGCGCACCCGGCCCGCGCATGTTCTGATTCATCCGGCATGACCACGCTGATTCAGGTCGACGGCCTGGCCAAGGATTACCAGATGGGCAGCACACTGGTGCAAGCCCTGCGCAATGTCAGCCTGGAAATTGCAGCGGGTGAATTTGTCGCGGTAATGGGGCCGTCGGGTTCGGGCAAATCCACGTTCATGAATCTGCTGGGCTGCCTCGACCAGCCCAGCCGTGGCCGCTATCGGCTGGCCGGGCAGGAAGTCTCGCAACTCTCCGGCGATGAGCTGGCGCAAGTGCGCAACCGCCAGATCGGTTTCGTGTTTCAGCATTTCAACCTGCTGGCGCGCACATCCGCCCTGGATAATGTCGCCCTGCCCCTGCTGTATAGCCGCATCCCGCTTGCCGAGCGTGACGCCCGCGCCAAAAAACGCCTCGCGCAGGTCGGCCTGGCCGAGCGCATGGACCACCATCCGGCGCAGCTTTCCGGCGGCCAGCAGCAGCGCGTCGCCATTGCCCGGGCGCTGGTCTGCGACCCGCAACTGGTGCTTGCCGACGAGCCGACCGGCGCGCTTGACACACGCACCAGCCTTGAAATCATGGCGCTGTTGCAACAACTCAACCGCGCAGGCATCACCATCGTGCTGGTGACGCATGAGCACGACATTGCCCTGTTCGCCAGCCGCATCATCAGCTTCCGCGATGGCGTGGTGGTAGAAGACAAGGCCAACACGCCCAGCGATGCGGCGGCGCTGTTGACGTGACCATTAACCGATGAACTTCGCCGCCACCCTGCGCATCGCCCTGCTCGCCCTGCGCATCAACAAGATGCGCTCGGCCTTGACCATGCTCGGCATCATCATCGGCGTGGCCGCGGTAATTGTCATGATCGCCGTCGGCAATGGCGCTCAGGCGCGCGTCGAAGAACAGATCAAGAGCCTCGGCTCGAACATCATCATGGTGCTTTCCGGCTCGGTGACGTCGGGCGGCGCACGGGGCGGTTCCGGTTCGCAGCCGACGATATTCGAAGAGGATGCCTACGCCATGATGCGCGAAGTCGATGAGATTCAGGCCGCGGCGCCGACACTGCGCGGTGCTGGCCAGGCGATTGCAGGCAATGCCAACTGGTCAACAGTTTTCTATGGCGTCACGCCAGAATATCTTGAAGTGCGCGAATGGCCCATCATCGAAGGACGCGGTTTCGAGCCTGCGGAAATCAACGGCAGCGGCAAGGTCGTGCTGATCGGGCAGACCGTAGCGGAAAATCTGTTCGGCGCCGCCAGCCCGCTTGACCAGGTGATTCGCGTGCGCAAGGTGCCGCTCACCGTGATCGGCGTGCTGGAGCGCAAAGGCCAGAGCATGATGGGGCAGGATCAGGACGACGTGCTGCTGATGCCGCTATCCACCGCACGCACGCGCGTGCTCGGCGTGACGCAATCCAAGGCGCGCAGCGTCAGTTCGATCATGGTCAAGGTCAAGGAAGGCGCTGACATGGCCGAAGCCGAGACGCGCATGCGCGAATTGCTGCGCCAGCGGCACCGCCTGCAACCTGGCCAGGATGACGATTTTTACGTGCGCAACTTGTCGGAAATCTTGCAGGCGCAGGAAGCCTCGTCGAAAATCATGGCACTGCTGCTGGCCGCCGTGGCCTCCGTGTCGCTGCTGGTCGGCGGCATCGGCATCATGAACATCATGCTGGTTTCCGTCACCGAGCGCACCCGCGAAATCGGCTTGCGCATGGCCGTCGGCGCACGCGGCCGCGACATCCTCATGCAGTTTCTGGTCGAAGCCGTGACGCTCTCGCTGATTGGCGGGCTGATCGGCATCCTGCTTGGCATCAGCACTACCGCATTGATTGCCAGCCTGGCCGGCTGGCCGATAGCCCTGTCGGTCAGCGCCATCCTCCTGGCCACCGGCTTCGCCACCCTGATCGGCATCTTCTTCGGCTACTATCCGGCGCGCAAAGCCTCCCGCCTGTTGCCGATCGACGCCTTGCGCTACGAATAAGCCTGCCTGCAGACCATCAAAAATTACTCTGCCGCCGCCCTCATGGCCGGTACCCGCGTCAGCCAGACGGCCAACAGAAAACTCCCCGCAACCACCGTAACCACGGCGGCGCCAAAGAACAATTCCTTGCCGTCGCTCCACGCATCAACCGCTGGCAAGCTCAGCTTGGCCACGCCAAATGCAGCCACCAGCAGACTCACGCCGGCGACCACCAGGCCCATCACGCGCGAGGCGATCAGCGCGATCTGATCGGCGCGGCAAATCAGGCGGGAAATCCAGAAGCCATTGATGCCATCGGTCACCAGCATGCCAAGCATGAACAGCAGGCCCAGCACCAGGGCATGTTGCCAACCGCCGAACTGGGTTGCCGTCAGGGCGAACAGCGTCGCCTGGCTGATGGTGTCGAAAGACAGCGCGAACAGCGCACCGACCAGCGCCACCAACCCTGGGCTCGTCACCCGCGCCAGGCGACCGAGGAAGCGACCCTTGAAACCAACAGGTTGCACCATTTGCGTTGCATCGCAGCGCAATACCGCAATCAGGTTCGCCAGACCCAGCGCGGCGAGAAAAGCGATGGACACCCAAGCCCCGAAGACTTCCAGCCACCCGGGAATCTTCCACTGCTGCGCCAGCGTACTGACGATCAGGGCGATGGCGATCACTACGGCGCCATGACCCAGCGAAAACAGGACGCCGCAAAAGCGCGCCAACCGGGGGTTTGAGCGCGCATTGAAACGCGTCAGGCCGTCGATGGTCGCCAGATGGTCGGCATCGAAACCGTGCTTCATGCCCAGCACAAGCACCAGCGCACCCAATGTAGACATATCCTGCGGCAATATATTCATGGCCTGTGACGATTACCTTGTGAAATCTGATTCTGGTTTATGAAGCGCCTATCCGTTTCATACTATCAAACGACATGCCAGCGTTGGCAAGGCATTGATTAGCATCAGGGCGCATAAAACGGCAGCAAGAAATATGCAAAGCCGGTTGCCAACTGCGGAATCAAAACGGTTGGCTTTCTGCCAGCGCCAAAATTTTCATTACACGGCAAGCGGCAAGCGGATGCTGAACAACGCACCGCCGTCCGGATGATTGGCCGCCGTCAAAGAGCCACCGTGGCGCTCAACGATGCCGTAACTGATCGCCAGGCCCAGGCCGGTGCCTTTGCCCACCGGCTTGGTCGTGAAGAAAGGATCGAAAATCCGTGGCAGGTTATCCGGCTCGATACCGGAGCCATTGTCGTGGAATTCAAGCACGACAGCGCTATCCGCATCGTCATCGTCAATGCGCGCGCGGATGTCGAGGCGCGGCGCAGGTTGTTCGAGCGTGGCATCGTAGGCGTTCTGCACCAGATTCATCAGCACCTGCTGCATCTGCCCGGATGAACCGACCACAGGCAATTCCTCGGGCAGGAAGAGGCTGACCTGAAACCGTTCCGGTATCGCATTCGCCACCCAGTGCACCGCCCGCTCGATGACATCCACCAGGTTGAAGCGCGAATTCTCGTTGCGATCCACCGCAGAAAACCGCTTGAGGCTGTCGACGATATCGCGTGTGCGCTCGGCGCCCTCGATGGCGCCGTCAAGCAGCGGCGGCATGTCCGCGAGCATGTGATCGATGCGTAACGATTCGCGCAACGCCTGCATCTCGCTCGGCGTGGCGCCGCCATGCAGCGCTTCAAGATAGGCCTGCAAGCGACGGGCATAGCGGCGCATCGCATGGACGTTGCCGAGGACGAAGCTGATCGGGTTGTTCAGTTCGTGAGCCACACCCGCGACGAGCCGTCCGAGCGAGACCATCTTCTCCGAATGCAGGAGTTGCTGCTGGGTGTGCTTCAATTGATCGTGTGCTTGCCGCAAGGCATGATAGGCACGCCGCAGCTCGCCCACCGGACGCCCCGTAATCACCATCCCGACCAGCTTGCCAACAGCGCTGTAGCGCGGCTTGCAAT
>JBAQUE010000001.1:0-5545 GCA_049297315.1 Rugosibacter sp. | reverse complement strand
CATCTACACACTCAATCCGCCGCTGGCCGGACGCGATGCGGTGGATGAATTCCTGTTCGACTCGAAGCGCGGATTTTGCGAACACTTCGCCTCTGCCTTTACCTTTGCGCTGCGCGCCGCCGGCGTCCCGGCGCGCGTGGTCGCCGGCTACCAGGGCGGCGAAGTCAATCCGGTGGATGGCTTTCTGGTCGTGCGCCAATATGACGCGCATGCCTGGAGCGAAGTCTGGCTGGCCGGACACGGCTGGGTACGCGTCGACCCGACGGCGATTTCGGCGCCAGGCCGCATCGACACCAGCCTCGCTGCCGCAATACCGGCCGCAGAAGCCAGCGAATATTTGGCCATCGACCAACCGGCCTGGCTCAAGGCCTTGCGCTACCGCATCGATGCCATCGGCAATGGCTGGAACCAGTGGGTTCTCGGCTACAACCCGCAGCGCCAGCGCGACCTGCTCAACCAGCTTGGCCTTGACGCCGACTGGCGCAACATGACCGCCCTGCTGGCCACACTGTGCGGCATTACCCTGCTGCTGCTCACCGCCTGGATACTGCGCCAGCGGCAACGCCCCGACCCGGCGCTTGTCGCCTGGCGGCGCTTCACCGCACGGCTCGCCCGTCGTGGCATCAGCTGGCAAGCCTGGGAAGGCCCGGAGGAATTCGCCGCCCGCGCCGCACAACATTTGCCGGAACATGCCAAAAGCATCAACGGCATCGCGCAGGTCTACGCCCGCCTGCGTTATGCCGCCTATCCACAAGCCGCCGACCTGGCGCTGCTCAAGACTCAAATCGCCCACTTCAAACCATGAAATACCTTTTACTCTGCCTCGCGCTCATCCTCTCCGCACCCAGCCACGCCGGGGGCTATATCCAGCGCGCCGACGTACAAGCCTTCATCGACGAGATGGTCAATACGCAAGGCTTCGACCGCACGGCGTTGTACGGGCTGTTCCATGCCGCCGAACCCATCCCCAGCGTGTTGCGCGCCATCCGCCCGCCCGCCGACCCAGGCATCCGTTCATGGCGCGCCTACCGCAGCCGCTTTGTCGAACCCACGCGCATCATGGCCGGCAAACAATTCATGCAGCGTTACGCCAGCGAACTGGCTGCCGCGCAAACACGCTTTGGCGTACCCGCTGAAATCATCACCGCGATCATCGGCATCGAAACGATTTATGGCCAACACATGGGCAACTACACCACCTTTGCCGCGCTCGCCACGCTGGCTTTTGACTACCCGCCGCGCGCTGAACTCTTCCGCCGGGAGCTGGTTAACCTGCTCCTTTTGGCCAGAGAAGAAAACCGTCCCGTGCTGAGCTATACCGGCTCCTATGCAGGCGCCATGGGTTGGCCGCAGTTCATGCCGTCGTCCATGCGCCAATACGCGCTGGATTTTGACAACGACGGCAAGGTAGATCTCACCGCCAGCCCCGTGGATGCCATCGGTAGCGCCGCAAATTTCCTGGCCGAACATGGCTGGCGAAAGGGCGGCCCGATCGCTGAAAAAATCACCGTCAGTGGCGACGGTATCCAGGCCTTGATTGATGAAGGCATCAAGCCGCAACGCCTGCCCGGCGAATTCTCTACACGGCAGGTAGAGATTCAAAAAATCGGCGCTGACGACACGGCGACCAATGACCAACTCAGCAACCAACCCGCCGCCTTGATCGACCTCATCACCCCCGACGCGCCTACCGAATACCGCCTGGGCTACCAAAACTTCTATGTCATCACCCGCTACAACCGCAGTAGCTTCTACGCCGCTGCGGTGATGGATCTGGCGGAAGCGCTGCAAGACGCATCAATCGGCCAATGAACTAGACTGCGCCCAGAGAACAAAATCAGTGTCCAACAAAGAAGCCACCGCCCGCATCAAGATCAACAAGCTGCTTGAAGCCGCTGGCTGGCGCTTCTTCGCGGAAGGCGCTGCGCCAGCGAACATCCGCCTCGAACCCGGCGTGACGCTCAAATCATCCGATCTGGAAGTGCTTGGCGAGAACTTCGAGCAGACCAGCAAGGGCTTCATCGACTTTCTGCTGCTCGATGCCAAAGGCTTCCCGCTGATCGTCCTGGAGGCCAAATCAGAGGACAAAAACCCGCTCGTCGGCAAAGAGCAAGCGCGCAAATACGCCAAGTCATATAACTGCCGCTTCGTCATGCTTTCCAACGGCAACCTGCACTATTTCTGGGATTTGGCGCGCGGCAATCCTTATCTGATTACGTCCTTCCCCACACCGGATTCAGTGACCGGTTACCAGCAAGTCACACCCAACCCGCAACGCCTTATCGAAGAAGTCGTTAATGATGACTACATCGCGCTGACCCTGCGCCCGCACTATCAATCCGATGCGGCGTGGCGCGATGAAGACGAACGCCCCGGCTACATCCAGGCCAACAAACTGCGCTTCTTGCGGCCTTATCAGTTGAAGGCCGTGCATGTCTTGCAACAGGCGGTGCGAGAAGGCAAAGACCGCTTCCTGTTCGAGATGGCCACCGGCACCGGCAAAACACTCACCGCCGCCGCCGTCATCAAGCTCTTCCTGCGCTCAGGCAACGCCCGGCGCGTGCTGTTTCTGGTGGATCGGCTTGAACTGGAAGATCAGGCCAAAAAAGCCTTTGCGGCGCTGCTCTCCGCCGATTTCCAGACCGTGATCTACAAGGAGAACCGCGACGACTGGCGACGTGCTGAGATTGTCGTCACCACCGTGCAATCGCTGCTCTTCAACAACAAATACCAGCGGCTTTTCTCGCCGACCGATTTCGACCTGGTCATCTCCGACGAAGCCCACCGCTCCATTGGCGGCAACGCCCGCGCCGTGTTCGATTATTTCATCGGCTACAAACTCGGCCTTACCGCCACGCCACGCGACTACCTGCGCCGGTTCGACGGCTCGAACGGGCGCACCCGTGATCCGCGCGAGGCCGAGCGCCGCCTGCTGCTGGATACCTACCGCACCTTCGGCTGCGAAAACAGTCAGCCCACCTATCGCTACTCGCTGCTCGACGGCGTGAAAGAAGGCTATCTCATCAACCCTACCGTGGTGGACGCCCGCACCGACGTCACCACCGAGCTGCTTTCCGAAGCAGGCTATGCCGTCACGCTGGCTGATGATGCGGGCAATGATCAGGAAGAAACCTACAAGCAGCGTGAATTCGAAAAACGCTTTTTCTCCGCAGCCACCAACCAGCTTTTCTGCAAAACTTTTCTCGAAAACGCCCTGCGCGACCCGGTCAGCGGCGAGATCGGCAAATCCATCGTCTTTGCCGTCAGCCAGCACCACGCCGCCAAGCTGGCGCAGATTTTCAACCAGATGGCCGAGCGCATGTTTCCGGCCAGATACCAGTCCGACTTTGCCGTGCAAGTCACTTCGCAAATTCAAGACGCCCAGCAATTCACCCTCAACTTCGTCAACAACAACCTGCTCGGCTCGGCCAACTTCATCCCCGCTTACAAAACCAGCAAGGCGCGTATCTGCGTCACCGTCGGCATGATGACCACCGGCTACGACTGCCCGGACATTCTCAACCTCGGTCTGTTCCGTCCGATTTTTTCACCCACCGACTTCATTCAGATCAAGGGACGTGGCACGCGCAAACACAACTTCCTAGAACAGCTTTTCGACGACAGCCTCAAGGACAGCATAACGAAACCGCAGAAGACCGCCTTCAAACTCTTCGACTTCTTCGCCAACTGCGAATACTTCGAAGAGGAATTCAACTACGACGAAGTGCTCAAACTGCCCAAACCCCAAGGCAAAGGCAGCGATAACGGCAGCGACGCCAGCCCGGTGGGGATTGATGGCGCTTACGAACACCTTGGCGGCGACCTCATCACCTCAATCCAGGTCGAGCAGATCACCGCCGAAGGCATGAAGATCGACCGCATGTTCTTCGAGAAATTCGAAGACAGCGTGCGCGACAACGCCACCATCGCCGCCGCCGTCGAAGCCGGACAGTGGGATCGCGTCATCGACTACGTGAACCGTGAAATCTTCGACAAACCGCACGAGTATTACAGCCTCGACAAACTGCGCAAAGCCGCCGCCGTGGATCGACGCCTGACCTTGCGTGAAATTCTCGAAAAAGTCTTCGGCCTCATTCCGCGCTTCAAATCCAAGGATGAACTGCTGGAAGAAGAGTTCGCCAAGTTCGTCGCCGACACCAAACCAGAAGGTACTGCCGCCATCCCGGCCATCAAAACATTCTTCAAGGCCTACGCCACCAGCAACACCGTGCGCGGCATCATCGAAAGCGGGCACTTCACCGACCTGGCCACCAACCCGTATTTCTCCACCCGCGACTTCAAGGCCGTGCCCGCAAAATACCGCGCCCTGATTCCCAATTACATCAAGGACTACGTGTCTTTGAACCAGTTCGCGCCTTGAGTGCAGGGCAAATACAGCAAGCCATATCACTTATTAACGTGCTACACTTAATTATGTGTTAAATAAGGAGCTTCGCATGGGCACTACCGTCAATTTCACCGGCGCAGTCGACCGCGACCTGCTCAAGCGCGCCAAGATCATCGCCGCCAAAACCGACACCTCGGTCAACGCACTGTTCAACGCCGAGCTGCGTCATCTGGTGGAGACCTTCGAGACCGCAGAATCCAGTGGCAACCAGAACTTCAAGGTGCTGCTCGATTTTTCGCTGGGCAAGCGCACTGGCACCGATGCCATGCAGGCACTGGGCATCGACAGCGAGGAAGACCTATTCCTGCTGATGGCGCAAGCCCACCTACCGATGCCACGGCTGCCGGATGCCGTCACGCAGGACATGGTCAAGCAACTGAAATCACTCTCCGCCTGAGCCAACCGCGGTGTCCGAGCTTGCCGTCCTGCTGCCCGATGCCGGCCCGCTGATTACGCTGGCCTACGCGGATGCGCTCGACCTGTTATCCAAACCGGGCTGGCCGATTATGCTGGTCGATATGGTGCTGCACGAAGTCACGCGCAACCAGACACCGACCAGCCGGAAACTGGCCCGATGGGTTGAAGGTAATAAGGTAGAGATACGCACGACCCGCACCTTCCAGCATTACCAGCAGACGCTTGCGGCAGGCGCCTCGACAGCACGCAGATCCAATCTCGGCGAACTGGCGATTCAAGAAACCATGAACGACTTTGCTCTCGACCAGCCGCAAAAAACCGGCATATTCCTGTTCGAGGATCACAAAATCGCCCGCGCCAGCTTTTTCGTTCCAGACAACTGCCGCAAGATTAGTACTCGCGCCTTCCTGATTTTTCTGGAGCAAAAAGGCTGGCTGGCATCGGCAACCGAGATTGAGCGGCAGGCAATCCAGGCAGGGCGTAATTTTTCCAGGCTGCGGTTTCCGCCTGAGTAAATCCCCACATTGCCCATGACCCATTGCCTTTTGTCCGAACAGCAAACACTTCCAGAAAATTCAAACGATCACCCATGTTAGACACCACCACCAAACGCCGCATCGACACCGCCCGCGACATCCTCGTCGGCAAGGTGCCCGACCCCAAAAGCCAGGTCGAGCAGATTACCATCGCCCTCATTTACAAATTCATGGACGACATGGA